>JBBQOR010000126.1:0-6264 GCA_038331055.1 Burkholderiales bacterium | reverse complement strand
TGGCGCCGATCACCGACCTCGACTTCCAGACCGTGGACACGCTGATCTTCGACGGCCTGTTGGCCATCCAGTCACACCGGCTGGCGATGTAGGCGGCGCGCGCGCTTTGCGCGCAGACCCAGCGCGGCCAGACCGCCCAGCATCAGCAGCGCCGCCGCCGGCTCGGGCACCGCAGTGACCTGGAGTTCAAAGGAGCCGTTGTTGTTGGCCCAGTCGAAGCCGTCGCTGGTGCCCAGGTACAGCCGGGTGGCGCCCGCCGGCACGATGAAGGCCTGCGCCGCACCCGGCGCACCAGGGGCGTTGGAGTCCGTGACCAGGCCGTCGCCGATGAAGAAGATCTGGCCCAGCGCCGGGGCCAGAGAGGTGAAGGCGATGCCCGCGCCGCCGACGAAGTCCAGAGCCGCCGGTGTGTCGCCGCCGGTCGGTGACGCCGCGCCCAGGAACACCCCGACCAGTGCGTCGATGCGGTTGTGGACTGGCGCGGCAATGCCGTCACCGTAGTTGACCATTAGCCCGTCGGCTGGCGTGCCATCGGGGTTGCTGCCTTCGGTTGCGAAACCACCGAACGACACGATGCCGGCGACCGAAAAGAACAGACTGTCGCCGGCGTTCAGCGTCAGGCCGACCAGCGTCGGCGCCTCGGACTGCACGTTGTCGCCTCCGCAGCAGATGTAGCCGACATCGCGCCCAGCCAGGTTCGGGTTGGCCTTGCCCGGCACGACGGCGAAGGTCTGGGCCAGCACGGAGCCGCTCAGCAGGGTGAGTGAACAGGCTGCAAGCAGCACTTTCAGGGTACGGGACATGGCAGGCAGCTCCGAGGGTCAGCAACAACGGGTTGTCTCCTCTGGCGCGCAGCGTGGCAAGCCCCTCAATCCGGGGGGGTGCACCGCGCCGCGTCGCGTCGCGTTCCCGGCTGACAGGCAGGACAGGCAGGACAGGCCGGGCCGCGCGCTTGCGCGCACTCACTTTGCTACAGGATGTAGCGCGACAGATCGTCGTTTCTGGACAACTCGCCGAGCTTGGCGTCGACTGCGGCCGCATCGATCGTCACCGTCTGGCCGCCCAGGCCCGGGGCGTCGAAGCTGATCTCGTCGAGCAGCCGCTCCATGACCGTGGCCAGCCGGCGGGCGCCGATGTTCTCGGTGCGCTCGTTGACGTCGAAGGCCGTCTGCGCCAGCCGGCGGATGCCGTCGGGAGTGACGCTGAGCGTGAGGCCCTCGGTGGCCAGCAGCGCCTGGTACTGCTTGAGCAGGCTGGCATGGGTGCTGCCGAGGATCGCCTCGAAGTCATCCACCGACAGCGGCAGCAGCTCGACGCGGATCGGGAATCGCCCTTGCAGTTCGGGAATCAGGTCGCTCGGCTTGGCCAGGTGGAAGGCGCCGCTGGCGATGAACAGCATGTGGTCGGTCTTCACCACGCCGTACTTGGTGCTGACGGTGGTGCCCTCGACCAGCGGCAGCAGATCGCGCTGCACGCCCTGGCGGCTGACCTCGGCGCCGCCGTGGTCGCTGCGTGAGACCACCTTGTCGATCTCGTCGATGAAGACGATGCCGTTGCCCTCGGCGTTGGCGAGCGCCGCGGCGCGGATCTCTTCTTCGTTGACCAGCTTGCCGGCTTCTTCTTCGATCAGGCGTTCAAGCGCCTCGCCGATCTTCATCCTGCGCGTCTTGCGCCGTGGCTGGCCCATCTGCGCGAACATGCCCTTCAACTGCTCGGCCATCTCCTCCATGCCCTGCGGACCCAGGATCTCCAGCGCCGGCTTGGCGTCGGCCACCTCGATCTCGACTTCCTTGTCGCTCAGCAGACCCTCGCGCAGGCGCTTTCGCATCACCTGGCGCGCGGTGTTGTCGGTCACCGCGGCAGGCTCGCTGCCGAAGCCCGCCGCACGCGCATCGCGCGGTGGCGGCACCAGGATGTCGAGGATGCGCTCCTCGGCGGCGTCTTCAGCCAACGCGCGCTTGGTGCGCACCTGGCGCTCGCGCTCTTGCTTGACGGCCACCTCGACCAGATCGCGCACGATGGAATCGACGTCCTTGCCGACATAGCCCACCTCGGTGAACTTGGTCGCCTCGACCTTCACGAAAGGCGCGTCGGCCAGCCGCGCCAGCCGGCGTGCGATCTCGGTCTTGCCCACACCCGTGGGGCCGATCATCAGGATGTTCTTCGGCGTGATCTCGCCGCGCAGTTTCTCGTCCACCTGCTGTCGACGCCAACGGTTGCGCAGCGCGATCGCCACCGCCCGCTTGGCTGCCGTCTGGCCGACGATATGGCGGTCGAGCTCGGAGACGATCTCGCGCGGTGTCATCGTCATGGCTGCACCCTCGCGCTGCGCGCGGTCCCGCCAAGCGGGACGCGAGCACGCCCTTCGAGCGGCCGGGCATGCGTGCTCATTCGAGTGTCTCGATGGTGTGCTGCTGGTTGGTGTAGATGCACAGCTCACCGGCAATCTCGAGCGACTTCTTGACGACGTCGGCCGGCGCCATCTCGGTGTGGGCCAGCAGCGCACGCGCTGCGGCCTGCGCGTAGGCGCCGCCCGAGCCGATGGCCACGATGCCGTGTTCGGGCTCGAGCACGTCGCCGTTGCCGGTGATGATCAGAGAGGCTTCGCGGTCGGCCACGGCCAGCATGGCCTCCAGCCGGCGCAGCACGCGGTCGGTGCGCCAGTCGCGCGTCAGCTCGACGGCCGCGCGCACCAGGAGGCCCTGGTGCTTCTCCAGCTTGGCCTCGAAGCGCTCGAACAGCGTGAAGGCATCGGCCGTGGCGCCGGCAAAGCCCGCCAGCACCTGGTCGCGGTGCAGCCGGCGCACCTTGCGCGCGCTCGACTTGACGACGATCGTGCCGAGCGTCACCTGGCCGTCGCCGCCCAGCGCCACGCGCGCGCCGCGGCGCACGCTGACGATGGTGGTGCCGTGCCAGACGGCGCCGCGGTCGGGGTCGGACTTATTGGACATGGCGGGCCGGCTCAAATCCGGCGGACCTGCACGCGGGCGTGTTCGTTGATGCCCATGGCGCCGAAGAACAGCGCCACCAGCCGATGCGCGTCGACGAAATGCACGTTGCGTTGTTCGTTGCGTTTGCCCAAAACCCAGTTCAGCAGATCGCCGGCGGCGATGAAGTCCACGCGGATCAGCCGCGCGCACGACACCACCACCAGCGGCGCCCCGCTGAGCTGGTCGTCGAGCCGCTTGAGCGTCTCGCTGATGTCGCCGACCAGCTGCCCCGAAAGTTCGACGCTGGCCTGCTGCACCTGGCCGTCGGCGTCGTCGTGCAGGCCCGATTCGAGGAAGCTGGTCGAGACTTCGCTGATCACCGACAGCGGCGGCGTGCGTGTGGACAGGCTCGAGCCGCTGACGCGCACCGTGCACCGGGTCGGTTCCCACGAGGGCGGCGAGACCTCGTAGGTGACGCAATAGTCGATCGCGGTTTCATCGAACTGGTCGACGCGGTTGGTCAGCCTCAACGCTTCGAGCTTGGCATGCCAGAAGGTGGGGTCGGCATCACGCACGCCGGTGGGCGCGGCCTCCTGCAGCACCACCTGCAGGCGGTCGCCCGACATCCAGCGCATTTCAAGTGGTTGCGCGCCCCAGACGCGGAACACCTGAGCCAGCTGCGTCGCGGCCTCGGCGTCGATGCGCTGCAGTGCACTCCAGTCGAAAACCCAGGGCAGCGGCATCTGCAGGGTCTGCGAACGGAGCCGCGCCACTGCGTCGGTGTCGAGCAGCTCCGGGCAGACCCAGCCGACCTCGCCGGTGACGCGGGTGGCGCTGGGCCGCTCCTCGGCCACGGCGTCGGCCACCAGCCGCGGCAACGAGTACCACTGCGGCGCCGACCAGCCGAACTGGTGCGCGTAGTCCATCGCCAGGCTCTCGAAGCGGTGCTGCTCGCCGATGGCGCGGTACAAATCGAACAGCACGAGCCAGGTTTCGGCATGTTGCGCGCGCGCGCCGCCTTCGCCGGTGAGATGCACCAGCGCCTGCTCGCTCTGCCCGAAGTCGGCGTTGGCGAAGGCGATCACCGGCTCGTCCAGTTCTGGGTCGTGCACCACCTCGCTGGCCTCGATCCCAGCCGGTGCCGCCGCTTCGGCGATGGGCGGAAGCCGGCCAGACGCGCCCGTCAGGCTCAGCGGCGCGACGCCGGCACCCATGGTGGCCGCCGAGGGTGCCACGGCGGGCGTCGGCTCGCCCGCGGGCAGCGGCGGCAGCGGCGGCAGCCGGTCGTCGTCGTCTTGTGGTGCGCCGGCCAGCGCCGCCGGGGACCGTGGAGCCAGATTGGCGTTGCCGCGCGGCAGCGGAGCGGGCCTGGTGCCCTGATCGCCCATGCCCGGCGGTCGGCGGCTGGTGGTGGCGAAGCTGGTGCCGGTGTCGCCGACCATCTGCTGTTCGATCTCATCGATCTTTGCCTTGACTCCGCTGTCCTGGCGCGCGCCGCTGCCGACCTCGGAGAGCCTGGCCTCGGAATCGTCGAGCCGCGACGAGCCGCCCAGCGCGGCCAGCTGTTCTGGCGACAGGCCCTCACGACGCACGCGGCGCAACATGTCGAACTCACGCTTGCGCACGAAGTCGTTGCGCCGCTTGCGCTCGACCATCGCCTTGAGCTCTGACCTCTCGAGTTCGAGCTCACGCGAGTCTTCCTGCCGGGAGCTGAGCTCGTGCCAATCCGTCGTCGGATTGGCGACGAAGCGCACCACTTTGCGCAGGAAGCTGTCGTTGTCCTTGGGCTCGGCCATCGGGCGTCAACTTTAACGTGCGTGCGCCCGCTCGCAATCGGCCGCCGCCATGGCGGCGGCCGGGGCAATCAATCGCCGAACATCTTCTGCTTGAGCTCGCGGCGCTGCTGCGCTTCCAGCGACAGCGTGGCGGTGGGCCGCGCCAGCAGGCGCGCGAGGCCGATGGGCTCCCCGGTTTCGTCGCAGAAACCGTATTCGCCGGTGTCTAGCCGCGTCAGCGCCTGGGCGATTTTCTTCAGCAGTTTGCGCTCGCGGTCGCGCGTGCGCAGCTCGAGCGCATGTTCTTCCTCGATCGTCGCGCGGTCCACCGGGTCGGGCACGATCGAGGTGTCCTCGCGCAGATGCTCGGTGGTCTCGCCGGCGTTGGACAGCAGATCGGCGTTCTGCGCCTTCAGCCGCGAACGGAAGAAGTCGAGCTGCTTGTCGTTCATGTACTCGGCGTCGGGCATCGCCAGCAGCTCGGGCTCGGTCAGATCGCGGCCCGACTTGCCTTTCCAGGCACCAGCCAGCTTCGGGTCGACCTTGATCGAACCGCGCAGTGCGTCGGGCGCCTCAGGTGTGGCGGCGTGCAGATGCCGCGCCGGCGCGAAGCGCTCGGTGAATCGGTTGCTCAGCTGCGGGCTCGGCGCCGCGGTGGGAAGCGGCGCCATGGCGGCCTTCGTTGCCGCGGACTTGCCCGCGCTCTTGCCGCCGCTCTTGCCGCCGGTCTTGCCGGCGGTCTTGCCGGCGGTCTTGGCCTGGGGCTTGGTCAATGGAATTCTCCTGGCCTCGTCGAGTGCACGCTCTCGCGTCACGGTGAACTTCTGGGTGTCTCGGGACGGCCGTAGCGCGCCTGAAGCGCGCGGATTGTAGCCACCTGCCGCGTGTGATCGGCGCTCAGACCAGGCAGCCTTCAAGCCCCTGCAGCAGCACCTCGCGCGGCAGGTCGATGCCGATGAAGACCATCTTGCTCTGCTTGCCTTCGCCGACGGCCCACTTCGGCCCCATGTCGCTGCCCATCAACTGGTGCACGCCCTGGAAGATGACCTTGCGGTCACTGCCCTTCATGTAGAGCACGCCCTTGTAGCGCAGCATCTTCGGGCCGTAGACCTGGACGATGGCGCCCAGGAAGTCTTCCAGCTTGGCCGCGTTGAAAGGCCGCGACGAGCGGAAGACGAAGGACTTCACGTCGTCGTCGTGGGCGTGGTGTTTCGGGTGCTCGCAGGCCTCGCCGTCGGCGTGGTCGTGGCCATGGTGATCATGGTGGTCGTGCCCATGGCCGTCGGCATTGAGGAACTCGGGGTCGATCTCCAGCTTGGAATTGAGATTGAAGCCCTTCAGATCGAAGACCTCGGAGATCGGCACCTCGCCGAAGTGCACCTTGCGCTGCGGCGCGCGCGGATTCATGTGCTTCAGGCGGTGCACCAGCGCGTCGACCTCGGCGGCATCGACCAGATCGGTCTTGCTGATGAAGATCTGGTCGGCAAAGCCGACCTGCAGACGCGCTTCCTGGCGCAGATCGAGCTGGCTGCCGGCGTGCTTGGCGTCGACCAGCGTCA
>JBBQOR010000125.1:0-6329 GCA_038331055.1 Burkholderiales bacterium | reverse complement strand
AGTTCGCTGCGCAAGGCGGCCATGCCCAGTTCGCTGCGCAAGGCGGCCATGCCCGGTTCGGCGCGCAGGGCACGGTGCCCCAGGCCGAGCAACAGCAGCGTGTGGCCGCCATGCTGGACGCCGTGGGCCTGCGAGCCACCGATGCCGGCAAGTACCCGCATGAGTTTTCGGGCGGCCAGCGCCAGCGCATCGCCATCGCCCGCGCGCTGGTGACCAACCCGCTGTTGATCGTGGCCGACGAGCCGGTCAGCGCGTTGGATGTGTCGGTGCAGGCCCAGGTGTTGAACCTGCTGCAAGACCTGCAAGACCGGCTGGGCGTCACCTACCTGTTCATCAGCCACGACCTGGCGGTGGTGGATCTGGTGTGCGACGAGGTGCTGGTGCTCGAGCGCGGCCTGGTGGTCGAGCGTGGCAGCCCCGACCGCCTGTTCCGCGATCCGCAGCACCCCTATACCCAGCGCCTGATCGCGGCCATTCCCGGCCTGCACGCGATGCCGCAGAATGCCCGCACCGTGGGCTGACCCCAACACCTGACCCGATCACCACTCAACCCGAACAAGGAGCACCCGACATGAACCTTCGCCGCCGAACCGTCAACGCCTGGCTGGCCGGTGCGCCCGCCGCCGCCGCACTGGCCCATGCCGGCGACGCGCTGGCGCAGTCGCGCAAGGACAGCGTCGTGCTCGGCATGGTGCTCGAGCCGCAGACGCTGGACCCGACCAGCGCGGCGGCAGCCGCCATCGGCGAGGTGGTGCACTACAACATCCTCGAAGGCCTGACGCGGGTGGCGATGGACGGCGCGGTGACGGCGCTGCTGTCCGAGACCTGGGCCCACACGCCGGACGGCAAGACCTACACCTTCAGGCTGCGCAAGGGCATCAAGTTCAGCGACGGCGCCGCCTTCGACGCGGCAGCCGTCAAATTCAGCTTCGAACGCGCCAAGGCCGAAGGCAGCACCAACAAGGCGAAGAAGGCGGTGTTCGAGAACATCTCCAGCATCGCCACACCCGACCCGCACACGGTGATCCTGGTGCTCAACAACGCTGACGCCACGCTGCCCTTCCGCCTGGGCGAGAACACCGCCACCATCCTGCACCCGAACAGCGCCGCGCAGGCGGCGACCAAGCCTGTGGGCACCGGGCCGTTCGTGCTGGAGAGCTGGAACAAGGGCTCGTCGATCACGCTGGCGGCCTCGCCCGGCTTCCGCAATGCGGCCTCGATCAAGCTGAAGAAGGCCACGTTCCGCTTCATCAACGACCCCGCCGCGCAAGTGGCCGCGCTGCTGGCCGGCGACATCGACGGCATGCCGCGCTTTGGCGCGCTGCAGGCGCTCAAGCAGTTCCAGGGCGACAAGCGCTTCACGGTGGAGATCGGCAGCACGGCCGGCAAGGGCATCGTCGCCATCAACAACCGCAAGGCGCCGCTGAGCGACGTGCGCGTGCGCCGCGCCATCACCCACGCGATCGATCGCAAGGCCTTCATCGACGGCGCGCAGGAAGGCCTGGGCAAGCCGATCGGCAGCCACTTCGCGCCCACCGACCTGGGCTACCAGGACCTGACCGGCATGTACGCGCACGACCCCGAGAAAGCCAAGGCGCTGCTGCGCGAGGCCGGCATCACCACGCCGCTGAACCTGACGCTGACCCTGCCGCCGCCGCAGTACGCGCGCAAGGGCGGCGAGATCATCGCCGCGCAGCTGGCGCGCGTGGGCATCGTGGCGAAGATCGAGAACGTCGAATGGGCGCAGTGGCTCAGCGGCCCCTTCCGCGGCAACTTCGACCTGACGATCATCAACCACGTCGAGCCGCTGGACTACGTGACGGCGTACGCCGACCCGAAGTACTACTACGGCTACGACAGCTCGAAGTTCCGCGGCCTGGTCTCGGTCTATGCCTCCACCAGCGACCCGCGCGAACGCACACGCCTGTGGCGCGACATCCAGCGCCTGCTGGCCGAGGACGCCGTCAACGCCTACCTGTGGAACCCGGCGCAGGTGGCGGTGTTCAGGAAGGGCCTGCGCGGCCTGTGGAACAGCTCGCCGATCTCCGCCAACGATCTGTCGGCCGTGAGCTGGATGCCGGCCGCCTGAGTTGTTGATGTCCGGCAATGGCAGGGCGACCATCGAACGCTTCTACACGGCGTTCGCCGGGCTCGACTCGGCCACCATGCAGGCCAGCTATGCCGAACGGGCGAGCTTCGACGACGAGGCCTTCTCGCTGCAGGGGCGCGCGCAGATCGGCGGCATGTGGCGCATGTTGTGCGATGCCACGCGGGCCAAGGGCCTGGCGCACTGGCGGCTCGAGTTCAGCGCGGTCACCGAACGCAGCGCGCACTGGGAGGCGCGCTACCTGTTCTCGGCCACCGGCCGGCTGGTGCACAACCGCATCGATGCCGATTTCGAGTTCGACGCCGACGGGCTGATCACCCGTCACCGCGACCGCTTCGACTTCTGGGCCTGGTCGCGCCAGGCGCTGGGCGCCCCCGGGCTGCTGCTGGGCTGGACGCCCTGGCTTCGTGCCCGGGTGCGCGCGCAGGCGGCGGCCAATCTGAAACGCTTCCTCGCCCGCTGATGTCCGAGCTGCATGCGCTGAGCGCAGTCGAACTCGGCGCGGCGTACCGCGCGCGGGCACTCTCGCCGGTCGAGGTGGCCGAGGCCGTCATCGCCCACGTTGAGCGCTGCGAGCCCGCGCTGCACGCCACCTGGGCCTTCGATCAAGAAGAGGCGCGCACGATGGCGCGTCAGGCGCAGGCCCGCTTCGATGCGGGCGCGCCGCTGTCGGCGCTGGACGGTGTGCCGGTGACGATCAAGGAGAACATCGCCACCCGCGGCATGCCGATGCCGCTGGGCAGCGCGGCGACGCTGCTGGTGCCTGCGGCCGAAGACGCCCCGCCGGCAGCGCGGCTGCGTGAGGCTGGCTGCGTCTTCATCGCCCGCACGACGATGCCCGACTACGGCATGCTGTCCTCGGGCCTGTCGAGCTTTCATGCGCTGGCGCGCAACCCCTGGGACCTGCGGCGCAACCCGGGCGGCAGCAGCGCCGGCGCAGGCGCCGCGGCCGCCGCCGCCTACGGCCCGCTGCACCTGGGCACCGATATCGGCGGCTCGATCCGGCTGCCCGCCGCCTGGTGCGGCGTGGTCGGTCTCAAGCCGAGCAACGGCCGCGTGCCGATCAAGCCGCCGTACCTGGGCCGCGCGGCCGGTCCGATGACGCGCACCGTGGCGGATGCCGCGCTGCTGATGGCCGTGCTCAGCCGGCCCGACGTGCGCGATGCCACGAGCCTGCCGCTGCAGGCGATCGACTGGCCGGACCTCGAGCGCGAACCCGCGGCCTGGCTGCCCACGTTGCGCATCGGCTTGCTGCCTGAGGCGGGCTGGGGCCTGCCCGTGGCGGCGTCCACCGCGGCCGCGCTGCAGGCCGCCGCTGCCCGGCTGGCCGCCGCCGGCGCCCGGGTCGAGCCGCTGGCGCCGTTTGCCACGCGCGAGATGGCCGACGGCATCAACCTCTTCTGGCGCATGCGCTCGTGGCTCGATCTGCAGGCGCTGCCGGCCGAGCGCCGCGCGCTGGTGCTGCCCTTCATCCGCGAGTGGGTGGCTGCGGCGGCGGGTTTCAGCGCCGCGCAGCTGTTCCACGGCTACAGCCAGTTCGCGGCGCTGCGTGATGCCGCAGTCGCCGCCACTCAGCGATTCGACTTCGTGATCTCGCCGGTGGCGCCCGACGTGGCCTTCGCCGCCGAGTGGGCGATGCCGACCAACGACCCGCTTCGCGCGATGGAGCACATCGCCTTCACGCTGCCGTGGAACGTCAGCGAGCAGCCTGCGATCAGCGTGCCTGCCGGCCATGACGACGCCGGCCTGCCGATCGGGCTGCAGATCATCGGCCGGCGCCACGACGACCTCGGCGTGCTGCGCCTGGCGCGCGTGTGGGAGCAACTGCGCGCGCCGCTGCGGCCCTGGCCGACGCTGGCCTCGTCGCCTGCGCAGGCGTCGTTGCCGTCGCCCTGACCAGACCGTCCTCAGCATTCAGTAGAGTGCGCGCATGAGTCCACAGGCCACCCCATGACGTCGCGCGACGCGCGCGGCGTGCCCTCGGGCAGTGCCTCGGCGGCTGCGCGCGACGCCGCCGAGCGCGCGCTTTGGCGGATGATGTCCTTCTACGACACGCCGCTGGCCGACCTCGACGCGGCGATCGCGGCCGACCCCGGCTGGGCGATGCCGCATGTGATGAAGGCCGGCTTCCTGCTCAGCCTGACCGAGCCTTCCCTGCAGTCCGAAGCCGCAGCGCATCTTGCGCAGGGGCGCGCGCGAGCGGTGGGCGCGCCGGCGCGCGAGCGGGCGCAGATCGAGGCCGTGCAGGCGCTGCTCGACGGCCGCTGGGTGAGTGCCGGCCGCATCTGGGACGATCTGCTGACCGAGCAGCCGCGCGACGCGCTGGCGCTGCAATGGGCGCATCTGTTCGACTTCTACCGCGGCGATGCGTCGCAGCTGCGCCAGCGCCCGGCGCGCGCGCTGCCCGAGTGGGACGCGCTCGACCCCTTGCATCCTTATGTGCTGGCGCTGTGGGCTTTCGGTCTGGAGGAAAGCAACCTCTACCCGCAAGCCGAGGAGGCCGGCCGCCGCGCGCTGGCCGCCAATGCGCAGGTGCCCTGGGCGGTTCACGCGGTGGCCCATGTGATGGAGATGCAGGGCCGTTTCGAGGAAGGCGCGGTATGGCTGCGGCAGAACCAGCCGGCGTGGTCGGTGGGCAACGGATTCGCCGTGCACCTGTGGTGGCACAAGGCGCTGTTCAGGCTCGAGGGGCTGGACGAGGCCGGGGTGCTGCGGCTGGTCGACAACCATCTGTCGGGCCCCGGGCTGCAGGTCACGCTCAACCGTGTCGATGCCGCCTCGCTGCTGTGGCGGCTGCACCTGCTGGGTGTGGACGTGCAAGGGCGCTTCGCCGAGTTGCTCGACGGCTGGCCGCTGGACGATGCGCATGCCGGCCACTACGCCTTCAACGATGTGCACGTGGTGCTGGCGCTGCTGGGGGCCGGCCGCGCCGCGCGCGCCGAGGCCTGGGTGGCGCGCTGCGCCGAGCGTGCGCTGGCCGCCGAGGACGCGCGGCGCAGCAACCATCTGATGGCACGCGAGGTGGGTCTGCCGCTGATGCGCGGGATGCTCGCGCTGGCGCGTGGTGACGCCGACGGCGCCGCCGACCTGATCTGGCCGCTGCGTGTGCAGGCGGTCCGTTTCGGCGGCAGCCATGCGCAGCGCGACCTCATCGACCAGACCCTGCTGTCGGCCGCCGCCCGCGGAAGCCGGCGGGCGATCGGCCGTGCGCTGCTCAACGAGCGCCGCATGGCCAAGCCGCTGACGCCGCTGACCCGCTACTGGGCCGAGCGGCTGGGCGAAACCACCGAGGAACGGGCATGAGGAGAAGCGCCAGATGAACGCCGAAGACCGCCGCGCGCAGCGGCTGCAATTGCAGGAAGACCACATCGGCCGCGCCATCGCGCAAAGCGAAGCCAGCGGCGAGTTGCGCGCCGCGCCGAGCTTCGGCAAGCCGCTGGACTTCGGCGATGGCTACGACGCCACGCCGCCCGAGCTGCGCATGGCGATGAAGATCGTCAAGGACGCCGGCGTGGTGCCGGCCGAGGTCGAACTGATGCAGCAGATCGCCACGTTGCAGGCCACGCTGGATGGCGCCGCGCCGGTGGATGAGGCGGCAGCGCGCGCCACGCGCCAGCGCATCGTCGAGATGCGCCAGCTGCTCGCGCTGCGCCTGGAGCAATTGCGCATCAGCGGCTGCCTTTGAGGCGTCCTTGGGATGGCGCCGCGCCAGCGCCTGCACACAGCCGGTCACACATCTCTTGCGCACGGGTCCGCCGCCCGGCGCGGCGAGTGCTGCAATGCGCGAATGCGCAGAGAACCTGATTCGTTGAGCCGTTGTTCCGGTCGTGCCCTCGGCCCGTTCACGCCGCTGCTGGTGGCCGCTGCCCTGTCGTGCGGGCTGCTGGCCGCGCACGCCGCGGTGGTCTCCAGTCCCGGCGCGCTGGGTACGACGAAGCTGATCACTTTCGATGAGTTCAACGCCGTGACGGCGGCCACGCCCGCGGCCAGTTCACCGGTGCAGGTGGGCACGCCGGTCGGCGAAGACGTGCTGCTGACCGGTTTTCAAGACTTCACGCTCGGTGCGCGGATCACGGCGTTGGGTCCTAACGGGGGCTGGACCGCGGGCGACGCTTACGCCGGCACCAACTTCGTCAATGGCACCTTGCTGTTCGATCTGGGGCGCGGATTCGCGGGCGTCGGCGCCTTCGTCAACCACAACCCGGACCCGGGCGATGGTGTC
>JBBQOR010000124.1:0-6351 GCA_038331055.1 Burkholderiales bacterium | reverse complement strand
CTTCAGCACAACAATTTTAAGTATCTCGTCATCTGGCTGACGGCCAGCACGGCCTGCGTGCGCGAACTGACACCCAGCGCACGCAACACCGCCGCCACATGGTCCTTGACGGTCTCGACCGACAAGCCCAGCTGGCGCGCGATCAGCTTGTTCGGCAGGCCCTGCAGCAGCAGCCCCAGCACCTCGGTCTGGCGCGGCGTCAGGCCGACAGCGTCGAGCGAGGCCACGGTCTGGTGCGCGTCGGCCTGCACCGCCGGCTCGCTCGGGCGCATGACCCCCGGCGTGGTGTCGCCGCCCGGCGGCGGCGCGCTCATGTCCAGGCCCAGCATCATCGGCGGCACGTACAGGCCGCCGGACATCACCATGCGCAAGGCATCGAACAGCATCGTGTTGCTGCTGCGCTTGGGCACGAAGCCCATCGCGCCCAGGTCGATGGCGCGGATCACGTCGCTGGCGCGCTCCGAGGCCGAGACCACTACCACCGGCACGGCCGGGTAGGCCGCGCGCAGCTCGGCCAGCAGCTCGAAGCCATCGGCGTCGCCCAGCGAAAGGTCGAGCAGCACCAGGTCGTAGTCGCTGTCGTCGGCCAGCGCGGCGCGTGCGCCCTGCGCCGTTTCGACGCCGGCCACCGTGACATCGTCACCCAGGCCCTGGATGACCGACTGCAGTGCCGCCAGGATCAGCGGGTGGTCGTCGACGAGCAGCACCTTCATGCATGTTCTCCTTGGCGTCTCTGGCGGGCGGTCTCAGGTGAAGCGCCGCGTCACGCTCTCGGCGACGCAGGCCGGCTTGGCCGAGCCCTCGAGCTCCATCGTGCACTCCACCACCAGTTGCGCGCCACCTTCCAGCGGCTCGTAGGCCAGCAGTTTGAAGTGCCCGCGCAGGCGGCTGCCCGAGCGCACCGGCGACGGAAAGCGCACCTTGTTCAGGCCGTAGTTGATGCCCATGCGCACGTCGGCGATGTCGAAGCCGCTGGCAAACAGCGGCGGCAACAGCGACAGCGTCAGAAAACCGTGTGCGATGGTGCCGCCGAAGGGGCCGCCAGCGGCGCGCTCGTGGTCGACGTGGATCCACTGGTGGTCATCGGTCGCTTGGGCGAAGAGATCGATGCGCTGCTGATCCACGGTCAACCAGTCAGAGACGCCGATCGACTGGCCGACGAGAGGATGCAGATCCTGCAATCGGGCAAAGAGCTTCATGGTGCGGTGATCCACTGGCGCAAGGGCGCCCATTGTTCAAGGTCGCGTTCGACGCGGCTGGGCGCCACGTCCCATAGCGTCAGGCCGCGCGCAGCCAGCTGCACGTAGTTCTGCGTGTCGCGCAGCCAGGCCACCACGGGCACCGGCAGCGTCTGCGTGTAGTGATGCAACTGCTCGACGGCGCGTGTGTGCTCACGCACCCGCATGCCGATCAGCCCGATGCGCAGCTTCTCGCCGCGCCGGTGCGCGCGCAGTTCTTGAACGAAGGCGTGGGTGGCGTTGATGTCGAACAGGCTGGCCTGCAGCGGCACCAGCATGCGGTCGGCGATGCGCAGCACGGCGTCAAGCCGCTTGCCGTGCAACCCGGCGGGGGTGTCGAGCACCACATGCGTGGTGCCCTTGGGCGGGCGCACGATGTCATCGGCCTGCACGTCCCAGCCCCGGATGGCCGCCGCTGAAGGCGGGCGCAGCGCCAGCCACTGGCGAGCGGACTGCTGGCGGTCGACGTCGCCGAGCATCACCGCATGCCCGGCCTGGGCCAGACAACCGGCGATGTTGGTGGCCAGCGTGCTCTTGCCGGCGCCGCCCTTGGGGTTGGCGATCACGATGACGGGCATGGCCTCCTCCGTGGCGGTCCGACCAGGCTGCCGCGCCCGGTGCTGAATGCGGTTATGGTATCCGCCGCCGTGCCCGCCCCGCCCTTGGCGTCGACTTCAGCCCCCATGTCCGACATCGTGCTCATCGCCGCACACCCGCAGCTCGGGCAATCGCGCGTCAACGGCGCGCTGCTGCAGCGCGCCGCCGGCATCGGGCGAGTGGCCGTGCGAGACCTGTACGCGTTGTACCCGGATTACTTCATCGATGTCGCCGCCGAGCAGGCGGCGCTGGCCGACGCCCGGCTGGTGGTCTGGCTGCACCCGGTCCACTGGTACTCGATGCCGCCATTGATGAAGCTGTGGCTCGACGACGTGTTTGCCTTCGGCTGGGCCTACGGCCCGGGCGGCCACGCACTGCAGGGCAAGGATCTCTGGGCCGTGCTGTCCACCGGCGGGCCCGAGAGCAGCTACCGCCCCGACAGCTACAACCGCTACTTCTTCGACGCCTTCCTGCCGCCCTACGACCAGACCGCCGCGCTGACCGGCATGCGCATGCTGCCGCCCTTGCTGCAGCATGGCGCGCACCGCGTCGACGACGAGTCGATCGCCGCGCATGTGGAGGTCTTCGCGCAGCGGCTGGCCCGTTATCCCGACTGGCCCGAGATCGCCGAGCTGGACGCCGCGCCGGCCTGCGAAGTGCCGCTGGATGCGCGGCCGGTGGACTGAGCACCGCGGCGCCCGAAATGGAACATGGCACACCCTGGCTCAGCTCGAGCCTGATCTATCTGGCCGCCGCGGTGCTGGCGGTGCCGCTGGCGCGGCTGCTCGGGCTCGGCTCGATCATCGGCTACCTGGGCGCCGGCATCGCCATCGGTCCCTGGGGGCTCTCGCTGGTGACCGACCCGCGCGCGATGCTGCAGTTCGCCGAGTTCGGCGTCGTGCTGATGTTGTTCCTGGTCGGGCTGGAACTCGAGCCGAAGCGGCTGTGGTCATTGCGCAGGCCCATCTTCGGCTGGGGCAGCGCGCAGCTGCTGGGCAGCACGACGCTGCTGGCGGCGGTGGGCATGGCCTTCGGGCTGGACTGGCGGCTGGCGCTGGTGGGCGGCTTCGCGCTGGCAATGTCGTCCACCGCCATCGGGCTGGGTGTGCTCAACGAGCGCAACCTGATGCCCACCACCGCCGGGCGCAGCGTGCTCAGCGTCTCGCTGTTCCAGGACATCTCGGCCATCCCGCTGCTGGCGTTGCTGCCGCTGCTGGCCTTGGCGCCGGCCGCCGCCGACGGGGGAGGCGGCTGGCTGGGCGCAGCCAAGGCGGTGGGCGTGATCGCCGCCATCATCTTCGGCGGCCGCCTGCTATTGCGCCCGGCGCTGCGCTGGATTGCGCGCAGCGACACGCCGGAAATCTTCACCGCCGCCTCGCTGCTGCTGGTGGTGGCCACCGCCGCGCTGATGGAGAGCGTGGGCCTGTCGATGGCCCTGGGCGCCTTCCTCGCCGGTGTGCTGCTGGCCGAGAGCGAGTACCGGCGCGAACTGGAAACCGACCTCGAGCCCTTCAAGGGCCTGCTGCTCGGCCTGTTCTTCATCGCCGTGGGCATGAGCATCGACTTCGCCGTCGTGCTGGCCAGCCCGGGGCTGGTGGCCGCCATCGTGCTCGGCTTTCTCATCGTCAAGGCGCTGGTGCTGGTGCTGATGGCGCGGCTGATGCCGGTGCCGCTGGGCGAGCGCCCGGTGTTCGTGATCCTGCTCGCGCAGGGCGGTGAGTTCGGCTTCGTCGTGCTGCAGGCGGCGCTGGGCGCCGGGGCCGTGGCGGCCCAGCCGGCCTCGCTGCTGGTGGCCTGCATCGCGCTGTCGATGCTGCTGACGCCGCTGCTGCTGGCGCTGGCCGACCGCTGGGCGGCCGCGCGGCTGAAGAGCGGCGCCGCGGGCCCGAAGCTCGACGAGATCAACGAGCCGCAGCACGCGCCGGTGCTGATTGCCGGCTTCGGCCGCTATGGGCAGATCGTCGGCCGGCTGCTGGCGGCCAACGGCCTGCAGGCCACCGTGCTCGACCACTCGGTGGATGCGGTCGAGACCGTGCGCCGCTTCGGCTGGAAGGCCTTCTACGGCGACGCGACGCGGCTGGACCTGCTGCGCGTGGCCGGCGCCGAGCGCGCCCGGCTGTTCGTGCTGGCCATCGACGACGTGGACCAGAGCGTCGAGTGCGCGCGACTGGTGCGCGAGCACTTTCCGCAGCTGACCGTGATTGCCCGCGCGCGCAACGTCTCTCATTACTACGCGCTGCGCAAGCTGGGCATCACGCTGATCGAACGCGAGACGCTCGACTCGGCGCTCCTGAGTGCGCGCAGCGCGCTCGAAGTGATGGGCTGGCAGCCGCATGCCGCGCGCGTGCAGGCGCTGCGCTTCAGGCGCCACAGCATCGAGCTGATGGAGCAGATGGCGCCGCACTTCGAGGACGAGCGCAAGCTGATCGCCATCGCCAAACAGGGCCGCCAGCAGCTTGAAGAGATGTGGGCCAGCGAGCGCGAGCAGAACGCCGAGCGCACTGCGCGCGCCGGCTGGCACGCGCCACTGCAGCGGACCGCCGACGAGCCTCGCGCCGACTGAACAGGGGCGTCTGCGCGCGCCGCATCGCGGTGCTAAGCTCATCCCCCCTTGGCGGGCGTGTTGCCACGCCGTTTACAGAGTGAGCACCCCATGCCCGGACTGCTGCCCGATGTCGATCCCGATGGCCTGCTCGAGTACTCGGTGGTCTACACCGACCGCGCGCTCAACCACATGTCCAAGCGCTTCCAGGGCGTCATGCGGGACATCGGCGGCGTGCTCAAGGAGGTCTACGGCGCACGCTCGGCGGTGGTGATCCCGGGCAGCGGCACCTTCGGCATGGAGGCCGTGTCGCGCCAGTTCGCCAGCGGCCGCAAGGCGCTGGTCATCCGCAACGGCTGGTTCAGCTACCGCTGGACGCAGATCCACGAGATGGGCCGCATCCCGGCCGAAGAGACCGTACTCAAGGCGCGCCCCGTGGCCGCCGGCCGCCAGCAGCCCTGGCAGCCGGCGCCGCTGGACGAGGTGGTGGCGACGATCCGCGCGCAGCGCCCGGACGTGGTGTTCGCGCCGCATGTCGAGACCTCCGCCGGCATGGTGCTGCCCGACGCCTACCTGCGCACGGTGGCCGACGCGGTGCACGAGGTCGGCGGCCTGTTCGTGCTCGACTGCATCGCCAGCGGCGCGCTGTGGGTGGACATGCGGGCCACCGGCGTGGACGTGCTGGTCAGCGCACCGCAGAAGGGCTGGACCGGATCGCCCGGCTGCGCCTTCGTGATGCTCTCCGAGCGCGCGCGCGCGGCCATCGACGCCACCGTCGGCACGAGCTTTGCGGCCGATCTGAAGAAGTGGCTGCAGATCATGGAGACCTACGAAGGCGGCGGCCATGCATACCACACGACGATGCCGACCGACGCGATGGCGCTGACGCGCGACGCGATGCTCGAGACGCGCGCTTACGGCTTCGAGCGCCTGCGCGATGAGCAACTCGAGCTCGGCCGCCGGGTGCGCGCGCTTCTGGTGGCGCGCGGGCTCAAGAGCGTCGCCGCCGAAGGCTTCCAGGCCGCTGGCGTGGTGGTCAGCTACACCGACGACCTCGGCCTGCACAACGGCAAGGCTTTCATGGGCGAAGGCCTGCAGACCGCCGCTGGCGTGCCGCTGATGTGCGACGAGCCGGCCGACTTTCGCACCTTCCGCCTCGGGCTGTTCGGGCTGGACAAGCTGCACCATGTTGATCGCACAGTGGCCAACCTGGAGCGGGCGCTCGGCCACATCCAGGCTGCCGCGGCGGCGCCCGAGCACGCGACGGCCTGATTCAAGGCGCGTAGGCCGGGTGCCCGCCGGGCACCGGTCAGCGCAGCCCGTCCCACAGCAGACTTCAGGCCGGTGGCCCCCCATGCCGGCACACCGCGGGTGCGGCGACGGCCCAGAACCAGGGGTCCGAGGCCCGTGCCGGCATCAGCATCTCATTCGATGCGGCATGCGTCCTCGAAGGGCAGGCGGGGGCTGCGCGCGAACAGCTTGGACGGGTCGCCGCGGCCGAGCGTGCAGACGAAGTTGGTCTTCACGGTGGTGCCGGCCCAGAAGGCGGCGTCCATCTTCGCGGCATCGAAGCCGCTCATCGGCCCGCAGTCCAGGCCGAGCGCGCGCGCGGCCAGGATCAGGTAGCCGCCTTGCAGGCTGGAGTTGCGCAGCGCCGTCTGCTCGATCAGCGCCGCATTGCCCTCGAACCAGACGCGCGCATTGGCGTGCGGGAACAGGCGCGGCAACTGCTCGGCAAACGCCATGTCCATGCCGATCACCGCCGTCACCGGGGCCTGTTGCACCTTGGGCCGGTTGCCGGCGCTCATGCACTCCAGCAGCCGCGCCTTGGCTGCGTCGCCGCGCACGAAGACGATGCGTGCCGGGCTGCAGTTGGCCGATGTCGGCCCCCATTTGAAAAGTTCGTACAAGCGGCGCAGCAGGTCGTCGGACACGGGGGTATCGAGCCAGCCGTTCTGGGTGCGGGCGTCGGTG
>JBBQOR010000123.1:0-6389 GCA_038331055.1 Burkholderiales bacterium | reverse complement strand
CGTGGCGGCGATGAAGCGTGGCGTGAAGCTGCGCATCGTCGTGCCCGGCCCGCACATGGATGTCGATATCGTGCGCAGCGCCTCGCGAGCGCAGTGGGGTCCGCTGCTGGCTGCGGGAGCGCTGATTGCAGAGTATCAGCCGACGATGTACCACTGCAAGGTAATGATCGTCGACGGTCTGCTGGTGTCGGTAGGCTCGACCAATTTCGACAACCGCTCATTCCAACTTAATGACGAAGCCACGCTGAACATACTGGATGCCGATTTTGCGGCGCAGCAGACCCGGATCTTTGAAGACGATTTGCGCTTGTCGCGGACGGTCAGCTTGGCCCAGTGGCACGCACGGCCGTGGCAGGAACGGCTGGCCGAACGCTTCGCCTCGCTGATTGGCTCGCAACTTTGAAGCGCGTAGAAGTCTGGCGTTGCAACACGGCGTGTCGTGTTCATCGGCGCCCCAGTTCAGACGCTGCACCAGCAATGCAGCGCTTCGACTGCACAAGCATGCGAACGAGAGAGGGACTGCGCGCGATGTCGAAGAACGAAATAAATTTGACCGCGTCGCCGAACCCTATTACGGGACGTCTGGATTCAGCCCCTCTCCAAGCATTGCCTTAGCCCTGAATCCGTGACCTCACCTTGGTAGACGAACACTCTGCGGGTGAAGTCAGCAGTTGAATTTCGGAGCTGGTGCCGAGACCATCGGGGCGTAGCGCTTGTCGAGAATGCCTTTGAGCTTGGGGTTCTCGCGTTCGATCAGCGACAGCGCGTCGTCGATGCGTTTGCCGATGTCGGGCTGCTTGGCGGCCGAGCGCAGCGCTTCCCAGCGTGCCGGCTCGGGCACCCAGAAGACGTTGACCTCGCGGTAGTAGTCACGGTCTTCCAACTCGCCGATCAGCAACTCGGGCGCGCTGTCGGGCAGGAAGTAGTCGTCGGCCGAGTCGGCGAACCGCCGTGTCAGCTCGGCGCGCTTGGCGCTGAAGCTGTCAGAGATGGTCTTGACGAAGATCAGGCCGAGCACCAAGTGCTTGTACTCGGCTGCGTCCATGTTGGCGCGCAGCTTGTCGGCGGTGGCCCAGAGCGTTTTCTTGATGTCATCGATCATGGCTTCGGGTCGGCCTCATCGTCCGGCAGCATCAACTCGCCCTGCGGGTCATGCGGCGGCCAACGGTCGGCGCCCACCCGCTGTTCGAACCAGCGGTGCATGGCAGCGTCGTCCACGGCGTACTCGCCGCGGGCTGACTTCCACACCAGGGCCGGCGTGCGATCTCGTATCGATTCCAGCGCGCGCTGCGCCATCTGGGGGGTCACCTTGCTGGGCACACGAGCGCGGTAGAAGCGCAGCGCTTCGCCGTCGTAGGGCCGAAAGCGCGCTCCCTGCTCCAGCAGACGCCACAGCACGGCCTGCTCCAGTGGCCTGAGCGCGAGGTATTCGGATTCCATCTGCGCCTCGTCGTCTTCTTGGCACCCGAAAGCGGCATGCAGCACGGCCTGTTCGAAGCGCACGCCCTGCAGCCCCGACAGCGGGCTCAGGGCCCGACCCAGCGCTTCCATGAAGAACTGAGGCCGGTGGCCAAACCGCTCGAAGGCCTGCAGCAGCAGGGCTCGGTCCACTGTGGCCAGGTCGGGCCGCTGTGCCGTGATGAGGCGCGACACATGGTCGATGAAGTCTGGGCCCAATGGGGGCATGCGCGAGATCTGCGAGCCGTAGAACGGCGCGCCGTTGGTGTTGACCAGGCGCAGCAACTTGTCGCGGTCGGAGCCTGACATCACCAGCATCAGGTTCACCTCGCCCGGCCGGTTGAGCTGGTCGCGGGCAGACTTCAGCGCCGACATCGTCGCCTCGCCGGCCTCGCTGGTGAGCGCATGTTGCGCCTCGTCCACGATCAGCGCCACCGGCGCCCGGGCGGCCTCGTGCAGCGCACGCAAGGCATCGGGCAGGGTCACGCCGTCGATCTTGCCGATCTTGCTTAGATCGATCCTCAGCGTGCCGGCGATCGTGACGCTGTCCAGGCCGGCCGCCTTGGCCGCCCGGCTCAGCACGCCCAGTCTGGGCGCCAGCGCGCGGGCGATGGCGTCTGCGATCAGCGCACCGGGGTCGCGTCGGGGGTCGGCCCACAGATCCACGTAGGCCACCACCGCGCCGGTCGCCTCGAGCGCCGGCTTCAGGTCGGCCTGGAGGAAGGTGGATTTGCCCGTACGGCGGGGTGCGGCCAAGAACAAGCCGTTGTGCGCGTCGCCAAAGACGGTCTGGCCCCGCAGTGCTGCCACGAGGTCTTGCGCCAGCGCTTCACGGGGGAAGTGGATCAATTTATCTCAAATTATCAGTTTAAGGATAATTTACCTAAATTGCAGTAATTGTCAATAAGCAGCCGGTGAGCGGCGTAAAACCCGTGCGGCGCCGGTGCCGCGTAGACGCGTCCAGCAGCCCTTCAGGCGCCGACGGTCGGCGCTATGGCAAACGACACTGCCGGCAGCAACTTCACCCCGCAGCGCCAAGCTCCTGCGAGAGCGCTTGAGCATGCGCGCGCAGCGCCCGTGCCAGCGCGCCCTCGGGCCGCGCGTCGAAGACCGCGTTGGGGCCGATCGCCGTCAGGCTCAGCACCAGCCGCCCGGCGGCGTCGAACACCGGCGCGGCGAGTGCGCTGATGCCGGGCACCGCGGCATCCACCGCGCAGGCAATGCCCTGCGCGCGCACGGCGTCGAGTTCGCGCCTCAACGCGGCATCGATGCCGCGCACGCCCTCGGCGCGCAGCGCCGGCAGCACCTGCGCGCGCGGCAGGTGCGCGGCAAACAGCCGGCCGGTGGCGGTGCCGCGCACGCTCATCACCGTGCCGTGGCGCATGCTGACGTGCACCAGGGCCGGTGAGGCCTCGACCATCACGATGGTCGCGCCGCGCTCGCTCCAAAGCGCGATGGCGACGGTGTGGCCGGTCTCGCGCGCGATTTCGGGCAGCCGGCGGCTGGCCACGCGCACCGGGTCCACCTGCTGCAGCCCGATCAGCCCGAGTTGCAGCGCCAGCCGGCCCAGCCCGTAGCGCCCGCTCTGCACATCCTGCTCGACCAGGCCGAGCTTGCCGAAGCTGACCAGGTAGGGGTGCGCTTTGGCGGCACTCATGCCGGCGGCGCGGGCCAGGTCTTTCAGCGGCATGGGCCGGCCTTCATGCGCCAGGGCGACGAGCAACGCGCCGCCCACCTCGACGCTCTGGATGCCACGCTGCACGCGTGCGGCGGCGGGTTCGGACAGGGGTTTCGACGAAAGTACGGCAGGCATGGCAGAGACTTTACTTTAGTCAAACGAGTTATACAATTACGAACTCTAGGACTGCAGCCCCGACGGCCCGCCCGCACCATGAACCAAAAAGCCTTCGCCAGCCAGGCCGACCTGCAAGACAAGCGGGTCAGCTTCAGCCAGTTGTCTGAACACGCCTGGGCCTACACGGCCGAGGGCGACCCGAACACCGGCATCGTGATCGGTGACGACGCGGTGATGGTCATCGATACCCAGGCCACGCCGGTGATGGCCGCCGACGTGATCCGCCGCATCCGCACGGTCACCGACAAACCGATCCGCTGGGTGGTGCTGAGCCACTACCACGCGGTGCGCGTGCTCGGCGCCTCGGCCTATGGCGCCGACCACATCGTGGCGAGCGACGACACGCTGGATCTGATCCGTGAGCGCGGCGAGCAGGACAAAGCCAGCGAGATCGGCCGCTTCCCGCGCCTGTTCCAGGCGGTGGAAAGCGTGCCGCCGGGGATGACCTGGCCCACGCTCACCTTCAACGGCAAGATGACACTGTGGCTGGGCAAGCTCGAAGTGCAGCTGCTGCAACTGGGCCGCGGCCACACCAAGGGCGACACGGTAGTGTGGTTGCCGGTCGAACGCACGCTGTTCAGCGGCGATCTGGTCGAGTTCGATGCCACGCCCTATGCCGGCGACGCCTACTTCAGCGACTGGCCGCAGACGCTGGACAACCTGGCCGCGCTGAAGCCGCTGGCGCTGGTGCCCGGCCGCGGCGCGGCGCTGCAGGGCGAGGCGATGGTGAGCCAGGGCCTGCAGGGCACACGCGATTTCATCAGCGATGTCTACGGCGCGGTGCAGGCCGGCGCCGCCGCGGGCGAGGCCCTGCGCGCGGTGTACCGCCGCACGGTGGATGCCGTGCGGCCGAAGTACGGCCACTGGGTGATCTTCGACCACTGCATGCCCTTCGATGTGACGCGCGCGCACGACGAGGCCACCGGCCACCGCGACCCGCGCATCTGGACGGCCGAGCGCGACATCGAGATGTGGAAAACGCTCGAAGGCTGAGCGGTGCTTAAGACCTACACCTGGCCGCGCTTCGCCGCGCGCGAGGCGCCCGAACGCGGCGCATCCACCACGCGGCGCGTTCCGCTGGTGATCGTCGGGGCCGGGCCCGTGGGGCTGGCCGCGGCGATCGACGCCGCGCAGCGCGGGCTGCCTGTTCTGCTGCTGGACGAGGACGACACCGTCTCGGTCGGCTCGCGCGGCCTGTGCTACGCCAAACGCACGCTGGAAATCCTCGACCGCCTGGGCGTGGGCCAGCGCGTGGTCGACAAGGGCGTCACATGGAACGTCGGCCGCACCTTCCACCGCGAGCGCGAGGTCTTCAGCTTCGACCTGCTGCCTGACGCCGGCCACCGCCGCCCGGGCATGGTGAACCTGCAGCAGTACCACCTCGAGCAGTACCTGGTCGAGCGCGCGCAGGCGCTGCCGGCGATCGACCTGCGCTGGAAGCACCGCGTGGCCCAGGTCGAGCCACGCGGCGACGGTGCGCTGCTGCACATCGACAGCGCCGAGGGCCCCTACACGCTGCACGCCGACTGGCTGTTGGTGGCCGACGGCGCCCGAAGCCCGATCCGCCGGCAACTGGGCCTGGACGTCGAGGGCCAGGTCTTCCGCGACCGATTCCTGATCGCCGACGTACTGCTCGACGGCGAGCCCTTCCCGCTCGAGCGCACCGAGCGGCGCTTCTGGTTCGAGCCGATCTTCTTCGAGGGCGAGTCGGCGCTGATGCACCGCGAGGCCGACAACGTCTGGCGCATCGACTTCCAGCTTGGCTGGGAGGCCGACCCCGAGGCCGAGAAGCAGCCCGCGCGCGTGGCGCCGCGCATCCGCGCGCTGCTGGATCAGCATGGCTTTGCGCACATCGGCTTCGAGCTCGAATGGGTCAGCGTCTACACCTTTCAATGCCGGCGCATGAAGCGCTTTCGCCACGGCCGGCTGCTCTTCGTCGGCGACAGCGCGCACCAGGTCTCGCCCTTCGGCGCACGCGGCGCCAACTCGGGCGTGCAGGACACCGACAACCTGATGTGGAAGCTCGAACGCGTGATCGGCGGCCGCGCGCCCGAGGCGCTGCTCGACAGCTATGCGCAAGAGCGTGAGGCCGCGGCCGACGAGAACATCATGAACTCGACCCGCTCGACCGACTTCATGACGCCCAAGAGCCGCGCCGCGCGCACGCTGCGCGACGCCGTGCTGTCGCTGGCCGCCGAGGTGCCCGCGGCGCGCGCGCTGGTCAACAGCGGGCGGCTCTCGGTGCCCTCGACGCTGGCCGACTCGCCGCTGAACACGCCCGATGTCGACGCTTTCGAGGGCTGGATGCAGCCCGGCGCGCCGATGGACGATGCGCCCACGCATGAGGCCGGCGCCAGCGGCTGGCTGCTGCCTGTCTTTGGCGACGGCTTCGCGCTGCTGTTCTTCGGCGCGCCTGCCGCCGACGAGCGCGCGCTGCTGGCCGCGCTGGCGGTGGCAGAAGAGCCGCTGCGGACGGTCGTCGTGCTGCCGCCCGGCGTGCCGGCGCTGCCCGGCCTGCGCTGCCTGCACGATGCGCAATCGCTGGCCGCGCGGCGCTATGACGCGCAGCCCGGCAGCGTCTACCTGATCCGCCCCGACCAGCATGTGGCCGCGCGCTGGCGCAGGCTGGATGCCGGCCGGGTGTTGGCCGCGCTGCGGCGCGCCGGCGGCCTCCAGGTGGCCACAGCCGAAGCGGCCACGTCGGCATGACGCAGCATCTGCACCTGATGCCGAACTTCGGCAGCCCCGGCCAGCGGCACCGCCAGGCCTACGCTGGCGGCGACGCCTTCTATGAGCGGCTGCTGGATGCGCACCGCGGCCTGAGCGATGCCCAGAGCGAGTTGCTCAACGCCCGGTTGCTGCTGCTGCTGGCCAACCACATCGGCGACCTGCGCGTGATCGGCGAGGCCATCGATCTGGCGCGCGCCGGCATCGCTGAACCGCCATCCCTTTTGAAGGAGGCGTCATGACGGAGACCCGGATGGAACCCCTGCTCAGCGGCTTTGGCAACCACTTCGCCAGCGAAGCCGTGCCGGGTGCGCTGCCGGTCGGCCGCAACAGCCCGCAGCGCGCGCCG
>JBBQOR010000122.1:0-6394 GCA_038331055.1 Burkholderiales bacterium | reverse complement strand
CGGCATGCGCTGGGCCGCAGGCGTCGCCGTGCCCGGTGTGCCGGCGAACCCGAACCCCGCCCGCGTGCTCAACCTCAGCCTGGGTGGTGGCGGCAGCTGCACCGCGGTGTACCGGGACGCGGTCAACGAGGTCATGGCGCGCGGCGCGATGGTCGTTGCTGCCGCCGGCAACAGCGTCGGGCAGGCCGTCAGTGCGCCGGCCAACTGCGCCGGCGTCATCGCTGTGGCCGGGCTGCGCCACGCTGGCAGCAAGGTGGGGTTCAGCGATCTGGGACCGGAGATCACGATCAGCGCGCCCGCCGGCAACTGCGTCAACATCGGCGTCGGCGAAGCCTGCCTGTACCCGATCCTCGCCGGCCGCAACAGTGGCCTGCGCGGGCCCGAGGCGGGCGGCTCGACCTGGAGCGACAGCTTCAGCATCACGGTAGGCACCAGCTTCGCCACACCCATCGTCAGCGGCACGATCGCACTGATGCTGAGCGCGCGGCCTGCGCTGACCGTGGCCGAAATCCGCAGCGCACTGATCAGCACCGCGCGCCCGTTCCCGATCGACGGCGCCGGGCTCGACACCGACGGCCTGGAGGTGCGCACCTGCCGCGCGCCCGACAGCACGCAGCAACTGCAGTGCTACTGCACCACCGCGCTGTGCGGCGCCGGTATGCTGGACGCCGACGCCGCGGTGGCCGCCGCCAGCCGGCCGATCGCCCGCATCGACGTGCTGACCGCCTCGCCCACCGCCGGCAGCCCGCTGCAGTTCAGCGGGCTGGGCACGCTGCTCGGCGGCGGCCGCAGCGTGAACGCCTGGGCCTGGACGCTGGTCGACGGCGGCGGCATCGCCAGCGGCTTCAGCAGCGCGACCAACGCCGCCACCGCCGCACTGACGCCCAGCGCCGCCGGCTCGCTGCTGGTGCGGCTGGCGGTGACCGACGACCGAGGCGAAACGTCCAGCGCCGAGACCCGCGTCAACGTGGCGGCGACCGCGCCTCCGGTGGTGATTCCGCCGGTGGTGACGCCTGCCCCCAGCGCAGGCAGTGGCGGTGGCGCGCTCGGCTGGCCGTGGCTGGTGGGGCTGGCCCTGGGCATCGCCGCACTGCGGCGCGGACGTCGACCAGACCGCGACGGCTGATCAGCACCGCCGCCGCAAACTGTCAGCGCGTCGTCTTGCGGCAGGCGCCGAAGCGCAGGCCGGCCGGCAGCGCATCGGCAGCCTCGAGCCGCGCCTGCAGCACCGGCTCGACGGCGGCAGCGCGCAGCCAGACCTCGTTCTGCGCCGCCAGCTCGAGGACGCGCGCATCACGCAAGCCCCGTCGCTGCAGGGCCGCCAGCGCCTGTTCGGCCGCCACCAGATCGGCGTGCAGGCCGAAGGTCAGCCCGGGTTGCGGCGCACGCCGGTCGTCCAGCGGCGCCACCTCGAACTGCTGCTGACGCAGTGCCTGTTCTCGGCGCGTTCGCGTGGCGGGGTCGGTGAAGGGGCCGGCATAGACGGCCCACTGCGCCGGCTGCACCACGGCCACGCGCGCCACGGCCTCGGGCGGTATGCCGGCGCGCTGCAGCGCGGCGTCCATTGCACGCTCGTCGGCGGCCTGCACCGGGCCGGCCTCCAGGCACGCGCTGGCCTGCGCGGCGCGCAGCGCGTCGCTCACCGCCGCGGGCGGCAACACGGTCACCGACTCGGGCCTCAGCTGCTGCTGCAGGCGGGCCGGGTCACGCTCGCTCGCCGGCAGCGGCAGAAGCGGCGCCAGCGCGCCGCGCGTCCAGGCGAAGAACAGCAGGTTGGCCAGCAGCACCACGGCCAGCAGCAGCCTGAGCATCAGGGCGACTCCGCCGGCGGCGGCCAGCGCACGCTGACCTCGCCCGAGACCACGTGGTGCACCGCGCCGGCACGCACGCGCAGGGCGCCCTGTGCGTCCACCCCTTCGGCCACGCCGCGCGGGGCTTCGGGTGCGCTGGTGCTGACCTCCAGGCCGACCAGCAGGTCACGCCGCGCGAAGCCGGCGGCGAAGGGGGCAAAGCCTTCGGCATCGAAACGCTGCAGCGCCTGCACCAGGGCAGGCGCCACGCGGGCCAGCGCGCCCGGCGCGGCGGCCTCCGGGTCGATCTCGCGCAGGCAGGCCAGCCCGTGCGACAGGCCCTCGGCGTTTGCCACGCCGGACAGTGGCGCCACGTTCAGCCCGACGCCCACCACGGCCATGCGACGCCCGGCCGGCGCCACCGACTCGATCAGCACGCCACCGAGCTTGCGCCCGCGGCCCGGGCCGTCGCGCAGCCACAGGTCGTTGGGCCACTTCAGCGTAATGCGCGGCGGGCGCGTATTGGGTGGCTCCGGCGGCTCGAGCGCGTCGGCGATCGCGGCGCCGACGGCCAGCGAGAGCCCCGACCAATCGGCGCGCGTCAGTTCGAGGAGCAGCGAGAAGGTCAGCGAGGCACCGGGCTCGGAGCGCCACGCCCGCCCCAGCCGTCCGCGGCCGCTGGTCTGCTGTTCGGCCACCAGCAGCACCGGCCGGGCCTCGCCGGCGCGGGCGCGCTCGAGCAAGCGGGTGTTGGTGGAGTCGGTGCTCGCCAGCACCTCGAGCGACAGGCCGGGCAGCCACAACCCCAACGCCTGCTGCAGCGTCTGGGCACCCCACTCTGGCTGCGCCGGAAGCACGGGCGCGCTCATCGCCGCGCCCTCTAGCGGCGCTTGGGCGCCAGCATCGTGCCGCGGCACACGGTGTTGCCGCAATGACAGGCGTATTCTTTCTTCACCTTCGGCGTCTGGCGCCCTTCGAGGATCAGCCCGTAGTCGAAGAACAGCTCCTCGCCGGGATGGATGTCGCACAGCGCATCGATGTAGATGCGTCCCTGCTCGTCCGCCGCCTCGCAGTTGGGGGCGCAGGAATGGTTGATCCAGCGCGACGCGTTGCCGTTGTGGTGGCCGTCGATCACCGTCTTGTCATCGACGTGAAAGTAGAAGGTGTGGTTGGGCTGCGCCGGATCGTGCGGGTGGCGGCGGTTGGCCTCGCGCCAGCTGATGCGATCGCCGCGGTACTCGATGATGCGTTCGCCGGCGGCGATCAGGCGCAACGCGAAGACTCCCTTGCCATGCACGCCAGAGCGGCGGACCTGGATGCGGCGGGCGTCAGCACGCTGCGGGACGACGGGTGCCGGGCGGCTTAGAGGGCGGGCTTGCGCAGGGGTGGTCATTCGGTACATTGAAAGCATGGGCGCGCGTGTGTGCGTGTGTGCAGATGCGGGCGCGCGAGAGCGGCGGATTGTAGGCAGGGGAAATCATGGGCAAGACACTGATCATTGCGGAGAAGCCAAGCGTGGCGCAGGACCTGGTGCGTGCGCTCACGCCCACCGCGGGCAAGTTCGAGAAGCACGAAGATCACTATGAGAACGAACGCTACGTGGTCACCTCAGCGGTCGGCCACCTGGTGGAGATCAAGGCGCCCGAGGCCTATGACGTGAAGCGCGGCAAGTGGAGCTTCGCCAACCTGCCGGTGATCCCGCCGCACTTCGACCTGGCGCCGATCGACAAGGCCAAGTCGCGGCTGACGGCGGTGTCCCGGCTGGTGCGGCGCAAGGATGTCGCCGCGCTGATCAACGCTTGCGATGCCGGGCGCGAGGGCGAGTTGATCTTCCGCCTGATCGTGCAGTACGCCTTCGGCGACAAGCCCAACCCGAAGCCGATCCAGCGCCTGTGGCTGCAGAGCATGACGCCGGCGGCCATCCGCGACGGCTTCGAGCGCTTGCGCAGCGACGAGCAGATGCGCGGTCTGTCCGACGCCGCGCGCAGCCGCAGCGAGGCCGACTGGCTGGTGGGCATCAACGGCACGCGCGCGATGACGGCCTTCAACTCGCGCGACGGCGGCTTCTTCCTCACCACCGTCGGGCGGGTGCAGACGCCCACGCTGTCGATCGTCGTCGAGCGCGAAGAGAAGATCCGCCGCCACA
Source organism: Burkholderiales bacterium (assembly GCA_038331055.1). Taxonomy (GTDB): domain Bacteria; phylum Pseudomonadota; class Gammaproteobacteria; order Burkholderiales; family Burkholderiaceae_C; genus Rubrivivax. The sequence goes on along the minus strand of JBBQOR010000122.1, from coordinate 2,458 downwards.
TTGCGCGCGACTACTGGGAGGTGCGCGCCAGCTTCGACGCGCAGGCCGGCCAGTACGAAGGCAAGTGGTTCGACCCGAAGTGGAAGAAGAACGCCGACGACGCCGAACTGCGCGCCGACAGGCTGTGGAGCGCCGCCGACGCGCAGGCGATCGCGCAGGCCTGCCGCGGCGAGCCCGCGGTGGTCACCGAAGAGGCCAAGCCGAGCAACCAGTCCAGCCCGCTGCTGTTCGACCTGACCACCCTGCAGCGCGAGGCCAACGGCCGCTTCGGCTACAGCGCCAAGACCACGCTGTCGATCGCCCAGGCGCTATACGAGAAGCACAAGGTGCTGACCTACCCGCGGACCGACTCGCGCGCGCTGCCCGAGGACTACGTCGGCGTGGCGCGCAGCACCTTCGAGATGATCGCCGGCGAAGCGCTGCCCGGCCCGCTGCAGGAACTGGCGCAGCACGCGAAGAAAGGCCTGGCCGAGGGCTACGTGAAGCCGATCAAGCGGGTGTTCGACAACACCAAGGTGTCGGACCACTTCGCGATCATCCCCACGCTGCAGGCGCCGCATGCGCTGAGCGACGCCGAGGCGCGCATCTACGACATGGTGGTGCGCCGCTTTCTCGCGGTGTTCTACCCCAGCGCCGAGTTCATGCTCACCACGCGAATCAGCAAGGTGCAGGCTGCCGGCCACGAGCACCAGTTCCAGACCAACGGCAAGGTGCTGGTCAAGCCAGGCTGGCTGGCGGTCTACGGCAAGGAGGCGCAAGAGGACGACGCCAACCTGGTGCCGGTACAGCCGGGCGAGGTGGTGCGCACCGAGAGCGTGGACGTGAAGGCACTGCAGACACGTCCGCCGGCGCGCTACAACGAAGGCACGCTGCTGTCGGCGATGGAGGGCGCGGGCAAGCTGATCGACGACGAGGAGTTTCGCGAGGCAATGGCCGAGAAGGGTCTGGGCACACCGGCCACGAGGGCGGCGATCATCGAGGGCCTGATCTTCGAGAAGTACATGCTGCGCGAGGGCCGCGACCTGGTGCCCACCGCCAAGGCCTTCCAGCTGATGACGCTGCTGCGCGGCCTGGCGATCGAAGACTTGACCAAGCCCGAGCTGACCGGCAACTGGGAGTACCAGCTGGCCGAGATGGAGCAGGGCCGGCTGTCGCGCGAGGCCTTCATGGCCGAGATCGGCAAGATGGCCGAGCGCATCGTGCGCAAGGCCAAGGAGTACGACCGCGACACCATCCCCGGCGACTACGCGACGCTCGCCACACCCTGCCCCCAGTGCGGCGGCGTGGTGCGCGAGAACTACCGGCGATTCGCCTGCACCGGCGCTGCCGGCGCGCCCGAGGACACCGGCTGCGGCTTCTCGATCACCAAGATCCCAGCCGGCCGGGCTTTCGAGACGGCGGAGGCCGAGGCCTTCATCGCCAACCGCAAGATCGGCCCGCTGGAAGGCTTCCGCTCGAAGGCCGGCTGGCCCTTCAGCGCCGAGCTCAAGCTGGTGCGCGACGACGAGATCGACAACTGGAAGCTGGAGTTCGACTTCGGCGATGAGGCCAAGCAGGCCGCGGCCGACGGCGAGCCGGTGGACTTCTCCGGCCAGCAAAGCCTGGGTGCCTGCCCCAAGTGCAAGGGCCATGTGTTCGAGCACGGCACCAACTACCTGTGCGAGCACGCCGTGGGCGCGCATCAGACCTGCGACTTCAAGACCGGCAAGATCATCCTGCAGCAGCCGGTCGCGCGCGAGGAGGTGACGCGGCTGCTGGAGGCGGGCAAGACGGCGCTGCTGGAGGGCTTCGTCTCCAACAAGACGCGGCGCAAGTTCAAGGCGCAGCTGGCCTACGACCCGAAGGAAGGCAAGGTGGTGTTCGAGTTCGAGCCGCGGGCGGTGAAAGCTCCAGCCAAGGGAGCGGCCACGGGTGCAGCGAAGACCGCAGCCAAGAAGGTGGCGGCGAAGAAGGCGGCCGCCTGACCCCGTCTCCTTAGAATCGCCGGACCTTCCGGCACCCTCGCGCATGCTCAGTTTCCAGCAGATCATCCTCACCCTGCAGTCCTACTGGGCAACTCAGGGCTGCGCGCTGCTGCAGCCCTTCGACATGGAGGTCGGCGCCGGCACCAGCCACACGGCGACCTTCTTGCGCGCGCTCGGCCCCGAGCCCTGGAAGGCGGCCTACGTGCAGCCCAGTCGGCGGCCCAAGGACGGCCGCTACGGCCACAACCCGAACCGGCTGCAGCACTACGACCAGTACCAGGTGGTGCTCAAACCTGCACCGGCCGACATCCTGGAGCTCTACCTGGGCAGCCTGAAGGCACTCGGCTTCGACCTGAAGAGCAACGACGTGCGCTTCGTCGAGGACGACTGGGAGAACCCGACGCTCGGCGCCTGGGGGCTGGGCTGGGAGGTCTGGCTCAACGGCATGGAGGTGACGCAGTTCACCTACTTCCAGCAGGTCGGCGGCATCGACT
>JBBQOR010000121.1:0-6401 GCA_038331055.1 Burkholderiales bacterium | reverse complement strand
ATGCCCGACAGACCTTATTCCTACCGATCACCGAGCGCCGCGTCAGTTTGGAATGGTGACCGGCAGCTGCGGGGCTGCGGTGCCAAACCACTTCAGGTGCAGGCGCGCGTACTCGCCCGAATCGATCGTGTGGCGCAAGCCTGCGTTGATGCGGTCCAGCAGCGGCTTGTTTCCCTTCTTCACCGCGATGCCCAGATAGGCCTGGGCAAAACGCACGTCAGGCAGCAGCTTGAAGCGCTTCTCGGGGTTGTTGCGCTGGTAGAAGCTCAGCACGGAGACATCACCCACGGCCGCATCCACGCCACCCTGGTTCAACTCCTCCAGCATCAGCGGCGTGTTCTCGAAACGGCGAACGTTGGGAGAGGTCCTGCCGAAGGCCTCGGAGACCGATGTGTCTGCGGTCGAGTTCAGCGCCACGCCGATGCGTCGGGTCTTCAGATCGTTCAACGACGCGGCGGTGACGCCGGGGCCCAGCAGTACCGAGAGCTGCGCCACCATGTAGGGATTGGAGAAGTCTGCACGCTCGCGCCGGGCCGGTGTGTTGGTGATCGCCGCGACGACGATATCGCGGTCACCGTTCTCCAGCGCCGGAAAGATGGACGTGAACGGCGTGCTTTCGAAGCGGACCCTCATGCCCTGGTGCGTGGCGATGGCGTTCATCAGATCGACGTCGAAGCCGACGAGCTTCTTGTCGGGTGTCACAAAGCCGAACGGGCGAAAGGTCGAGCCCGAGCCGACGACGAGCACACGGTCCTGGGCCAGCGCCAGCACCGGCAGTACGACGCAGACCGCCAGAACGGCGGCACAGCCGGCGGTACGTCGGGTGAAACGAACGGTCATGGCTTGCTCCTGAAGTTGTGCGGGCGCTGCGTCAGCGCCCAAGGAATCGATACTCGGCTGAGAAGGGCACACGGCGCTCGGCCATGATCTCTTCACCACTGCCGCAGCCTTGACCGGGCGCGACGCCGCCCGTCGTGCGGAGTTGCTGAATGCCGGTGACCGCGGTCATCGCGCCGGGCTTGCCGCCGGGCGCGGCGATGTAGAAGGCCCGGGGCATGGCCGTCTGCGACCCACCCTCGCGGACCTTGAGCCGTGCCTCGGCGACGCTGCCATCGCGATGCACGAAGTCGGGCCCCGCCGACAGACGACCGAACGCTTGCCCCGAGGGATCGCGCAACACCGCATCGGGCTGCGACGGTGCCCAGGCGAGGGTCTGGCCGTCATTGCTCAAGCGGCAGTGGTACAGCCAGTGCCCTTCGGCCAGCGCCGTCCAGAGCAGGCGTTCGCCTGGCGCCGGGCGCAAGGCTTCCGGCACGCTGGTGCAGGCGCCGAGCATCGCTGCCGTCACCAGCGCAGCGGCGAGTCGAGATGGGGGAGTCAAGGGCTTCACAGGGACCTCCGAAAGGGGTGTGGCGCCGTGCAGCACGGCGCATTCATGGCGTGGTGGTGGCGAAGAAGCGTTCGACGAGGCGCACGAAGTACGTCGCCCCGAGCGGCAGCAAGGCGTCGTTGAAGTCGTAGCTCGTGTCGTGCAGGCCGCACGGCCCGCTGCCGTGGTCCGGTGCGCGGTGCGCGCCCGTGCCGTTGCCGATGAAGGCATAGCATCCGGGCCGCTTGTTCAGCATGTAGGCGAAGTCTTCGGCCGCCATGGTGGGTGGGATCGCGCAATCGACGGCCTCGTCGCCGACGATCGCGCGCATCACCTCGGCAGCCAGCGCGCACTCGGCCTTGTGATTGACCAGCGGCGGATAGTTGCGCCTGAAGTCCACCGTCGCCGTTGCGTTGTGCGCGGCCGCAGTGCCGGCGGCCACACGGCGCAGCCCACTTTCCAACGCATCGAGCGTGGCGCCGTCGAAGACGCGCACCGTGCCCCTGAGCACCGCCGTCGGCGCGATCACGTTCATGGTGTCGCCAGCGTGGATCTGCGTGATCGACAGCACTGCAGACTGCAACGGGTCGCGCTCACGCGACACCAGCAGTTGCAGCCCCAGTGCGATGTGGCACGCCGCCATCAGGGCATCCACACCCAGATGGGGCATCGCGGCATGGGCCCCGCGGCCCGCCACCGTGATGGTGAAGCCACTCGTGCCGGCCATCATGGGCCCGCTGCGCAACCCGAAGTGGCCTGCCGGCATGCCGGGCCAGTTGTGCAGCGCGAACACGGCGTCGCACGGGAAACGTTCGAACAAGCCGGCCTCGATCATCCGCAGCGCCCCGGCCCCACGCTCCTCGGCGGGCTGGAAGATGAAGTTCACGGTGCCGTCGAAGCTCGGCTCGCGCGACAGTTGCCAGGCTGCGGCCAGCAGCATCGTGGTGTGGCCGTCGTGGCCGCAGGCGTGCATCCGGCCCGCGTGCCGGCTGGCGTGGTCGAACGAATTGGCTTCCTGCACGGGCAGGGCATCCATGTCGGCGCGCAAGCCGATCGAGCGCCCGCTGACGCCGCTGCGCAACCGCCCGATCACGCCGGTGCCCGCGTATCCGCGCTCGACCTGGATGCCCCAGCGCTCGAGCTTGGAGGCCACCACGCCTGCAGTGCGGTGTTCCTCGAAGCTCAGTTCCGGATAAGCATGCAGGTCACGGCGCCATGCGGTGAGATCGGCTGCCGCCTCGGCCAGTGCGGGGATCAGCTTCATGCCGGGTCCGCCAACATGCCGTGGCGGCCGGCCAGCAGGCGCGCCAGGAACGCGCGGGTCCGTGCCTCACGCGGGCTGCGGAAGATCAGCCCGGGTGCGCCCTGCTCCACGATCTGACCTTCGTCCATGAAGATCACGCGGTCAGCCACCTGGTCTGCGAACTCCATCTCGTGCGTCACCACCACCATCGTCATGCCGTCGCGCGCCAGATCCATCATCACGGCCAGGACCTCGCCGACCAGTTCGGGGTCGAGCGCTGAGGTGGGTTCGTCGAACAGCAGCACCGCAGGCTGCATCGCCAGCGCCCGCGCGATGGCCACCCGCTGTTGCTGCCCGCCGGACAAGGCGGCCGGGTAGGCGTCGGCCTTGTCCGACAAACCCACGCGTGCCAGCAGCCTCAGGGCCTGCTCACGCGCCGCCTCAGGGCTTTGGCCCTTCACCACGTGGGGGCCGAGCGCCACGTTCTGCAACGCCGTCTTGTGCGCAAACAGGTTGAAGCGCTGGAAGACCATGCCCACCGCGGCGCGCATGGCGTTGACGCCGCGGCCGCTGCGCATGTCGACGGGGTGCCCGTGCACCGTGATCTCGCCTTGGCTCATGTCTTCGAGCGCGTTGATGCATCGCAGCAGGGTGCTCTTGCCGGAGCCCGAAGGCCCGATCACGCAGACGATCTCCCGGGCGCCGATGTCCAGATCGATGCCACGCAGCACATGGTTCGTGCCGAAGAACTTGTGCAGTCCGCGGACCCGGATGGCGCTCATCTCGTGCCTTGCCCAAGACGCGTCTCGAGTCGGGCCAGGCCCCAGGACAGCATCAAGACCAGCACCCAGTAGATCAGGGAGATCGCCAGATAGGGCTCCCAGGTGCGGGCCGTGGCGCCGGACACCGAGCGCGCCGCGTACGCAAGCTCGGAGAAGCCGATGGCCGACACGAGCGAGGTGTCCTTCAGCGTGAAGATGGCGTGGTTGCCTGTGGCCGGCAGCATGCGCGCGAAGGCCTGCGGCAGCACGACGTGGCGCATGGTCTGCCAGTAGCTCATGCCGATGGCCTGGGCGGCTTCGGTCTGGCCTTTGTCCAGCGACTGGATGCCTGCCCTGAACACCTCGGAGAGGTAGGCCCCGAGGTTCATCGAGATCGCCAGCGCCCCCGAGATGAATGCACCGTACTCGGCGCGCAAGTAGCGCGCCCTCTCGCCGCGAACCACCCAGCCGTGCTCCGGGTTCACCAACAGCGGCAAGAGCGCGAAGTGAAAGAGCAGGATCTTCACGAACAACGGCGTGCCGCGAAAGAAGCTGACGTACACACGCACCGGCCATTGCACGCCGTAGCGAAGGAAGTACCTTGCCGGCACGTAGCGCGAGTCGGCCACGCGCCCGAGGCCCAGAAGCACACCCAGGATCACGCCGAAGAACAGGCACACGACGGTGAGCAGCAAGGCGTTGCGCAGGCCCTCGATGAACAAGGGGGCGTATTCGACGAGGACGTCAAGGCGCAGGTTCATCGGTGGGCTTCTTTTCTGGGTTCAAGTCTAGGGAGGCGGGATGCTTCCATCCATCGAATTAGACTCACGAGTCGTTTCCGAAATGGAATACCTCGTCGTCGCGCGTTTCTTGCATGTCCGGGCACAGTCTTCCCAGCATCACATCGCTGCGCGTCTTCGAAGCCTGTGCGCGGCTGGAGAGTTGTACGCGTGCGGCCGAAGAGCTGGCCATGACCGCGGGCGCCGTGAGCAAACAACTCAAGGCGCTGGAAACCACGCTGGGTCTGCAGCTCTTCGTGCGCTCGTCGCAGGGCCTGCTGCCCACGCCCGCCGGCAGCAGTTACCTGGGCAGTGCCCAGGCCATCCTGACCCAGCTGGAGGCGGCATCGACCCGCGCGCATGCGGCCGCTTCGCACCGGCGCGCGCTGACTTTGCACGTGCTGCCCACGCTGGCCGACAAATGGCTGCTGCCCCGCTATGCCGAGTTCGCGCAGGCGCATCCTGACATCGACGTGCAGTTCACCAACCTGCTGGCCGGCGACGGGACCCAAACGCCGGCCGATGCCTCATTCCGCTTCGGCCACGGCATCTGGCCTGGCCATGACGCGCTGTACCTGACGGGCCGCGAACTGCGCCTGGTGGCCAGCCCGGCCCTGCTGGAGCGTGAGGGCGCGCTGAAGTCGGCGCGCGATGTGCTGCGCTTCAGCTTGCTGCAGCACTTCGAGCTGCCCAATGCGTGGCGCGAGTTCTTCAGCCAGCAGGGCTTGCGCCCCAAGGCTCTGCCGCCCAGCGTTCGATACGGGTTCTATTCGGTGCTGATCCGCGGCGCGCTGACGGGCATGGGTCTGGCGTTGGTGCCCTCGGTGCTGGTGGCCGAAGAGCTGCGCAGCGGTGCGCTGGTGCAGCCGCTGTCGCTGGGTTGCGTGGGCAGGAGCGGCTACTACCTGGTGTGGCCGCGCGAAAGGCGCACGGACCCGGTGCTGAAGGCCTTCAGAGACTGGGTCGCGCAACTGGCGCAGCCGTGAGGCTTGAACTGAGCCCGGAGCCGGCGCTCAGAAACCTTCTTCGACCAGCTCGGCGGCGCGGATCAGCGCGCGCGCCTTGGCTTCCGTCTCGGCCCATTCGAGCTCGGGCACCGAGTCGGCCACCACGCCAGCCGCCGCCTGGGTGTACAGGGTCTGGTCCTTGACGATGCCGGTGCGGATGGCGATGGCCACGTCCATGTCGCCGGCGAAGCTGAGGTAGCCGCAGGCGCCGCCGTAGATGCCGCGCTGCACCGGTTCGAGTTCGTCGATGATCTCCATGGCGCGGATCTTCGGCGCGCCGCTGAGCGTGCCCGCCGGGAAGGTGGCGCGCAGCACGTCGAGGTTGGACATCCCCGGCTCGAGCAGCCCTTCGACGTTGCTGACGAGGTGCATCACGTGTGAATAGCGCTCGATGGCGAAGGCCTCGGTCACCTTGACGCTGCCGGTCTCGGCGATGCGGCCGATGTCGTTGCGCGCCAGGTCGATCAGCATCAGGTGCTCGGCGCGCTCCTTGGGGTCGGTCGACAGTTCGGCTTCCAGCGCATGGTCCTGCTCGGGCGTGGCACCGCGCGGGCGCGTGCCGGCCAGCGGGCGGAGGGTCACTTTCGTACCTTCGGGCACCGACTCCTGGCGCACCAGGATCTCGGGGCTGGCGCCGACGATCTGGAAGCCGCCCATGTCGTAGAAGTACATGTACGGCGACGGGTTCAGCGAGCGCAACGCGCGGTACAGCGACAGCGGGCTCTCGGTGTAACGCTTGCGCAGCCGCTGGCTGATCTGCACCTGCATCATGTCGCCGGCGGCGATGTACTCCTTGGCGCGTCGCACGGCCGCCAGGTAGTGCTCCTTGCTGAACTCGCGCTCGACGGCGTAGGACGTGCCGCGGCGCACCGGCGGCGCAGTAACCGAGAAGCGCAGCTTGTCGGTCAGCTCAGCCAGTCGCCGGCGGCCGCGGTGGAAGGCCTCAGGCTGCGTCGGGTCGGCGTAGACGATCAGGTACAGCCGCCCCGACAGGTTGTCGATGACCGCCAGCTCTTCGCACTGCAGCAGCAGGATGTCGGGCGTGCCGAGGCCGCCGGGCTTGACCGTCTGCGCGAGCCGCGGCTCGATGAAGCGCACCGCGTCGTAGCCGAAGTAGCCGGCCAGCCCGCCGCAAAAACGCGGCAACCCGGGCCGCAGCGCCACCTTGAAGCGCTGCTGGTAGGCACTGACAAACTCCAGCGGGTTGCCATCATCGGTCTCGACCACCTGGCCTTCGGTGAC
>JBBQOR010000120.1:0-6422 GCA_038331055.1 Burkholderiales bacterium | reverse complement strand
ACCGCTGCACCCATCTGCACGGCGTGCCGACGATGTTCATCGCCGAGCTCGACCTGCCGCAGTTCGCGGGCTTCGACCTCGCCAGCCTGCGCGGCGGCATCATGGCCGGCAGCCCCTGCCCGGTGGAGGTGATGAAGCGCGTGCAGGCGCAGATGAACATGCGCGAGGTGACCATTGCCTACGGCATGACCGAGACCTCGCCGGTGAGCTTCCAGAGCGCCGCCGACGACCCGCTGGAACGCCGCGTGTCCACCGTCGGCCGCGTGCTGCCGCACCTGCAGGTGAAGATCGTCGACACCGAAGGCCGCACCGTGCCGGTGGGCGAGAAGGGCGAGCTGTGCACCAAGGGCTACAGCGTGATGCTCGGCTACTGGGACGACGCCGCGCGCACGGCCGAGGCGGTGGTGGACGGCTGGATGCACACCGGCGACCTGGCCACGCTGGACGATGAGGGCTACGGCAACATCGTCGGCCGCGTGAAGGACATGCTGATCCGCGGCGGCGAGAACGTCTACCCGCGCGAGGTGGAAGAGTTCCTGTTCCGCCATCCCAAGGTGGCGCAGGTGCAGGTCTTCGGCGTGCCCGACCTCAAGTACGGCGAAGAGGTCTGCGCCTTCATCGTGCTCAAGCCCGGCGAAAGCGCCACGGCCGGCGACATCCGCGCCTTCTGCGACGGCCAGATCGCGCACTACAAGATACCGCGCCACATCCGCTTCGTGCCCGAACTGCCGATGACGGTGACGGGCAAGGCGCAGAAGTTCGTCATGCGCGCGCAGATGATCGAAGCGCTGGGGCTGGCGGAGCAGAAGACGGCCTGAGAGCCGGCGAACGACGGGCACCCATGCTCAGGCGAACACTGCTGCACCGCATCGGGCTGGGCGCGCTGGCGCCGGCACCGGTGCTGGCCCAGCCCGAGCCCGGGCGCACGCTGGTGGTCGGACCATCGGGCAGTGCCAGCAGCGGCAGCAGTCTGGCGCAGGCGCTGCGCGAGGCCCGCGATGGCGACACGATCGAAGTGCTCAGCGGCGACTACCGTGGCGACGTGGCGGTGATCGGCCAGCGGCGGCTGACGATCCGCGGCGTCGGCGCGCGCCCGGTGCTGCACGCCGATGGGCGGGCCGCCGAGCGCAAGGCGATCCTGGTCGTGCGCGACGGCGACATCACGATCGAGAACCTCGAGTTCCGCGGCGCGCGGGTCGCCGATCTCAACGGCGCCGGCATCCGCTTCGAGCGCGGCCGGCTCCGCGTGCGGCGCTGCGCCTTCTTCGACAACGAAAACGGCATCCTGACCGCCAACTTCGGCGACGCCGAGATCGACATCGAAGACAGCGAGTTCGCCGATGCACCGCCGCAGCCGGGGCAGCTGAACCACCTGATCTACGTCGGGACGATCGGTCGTGCGCGCATCGTCGGCAGCCGCTTCGAGCGCGGGCACATCGGCAGCCTGATCAAGTCACGCGCAGCGCGCAACGAGATCGCCTTCAACCTGATCGCCGACGGCGCCAGCGGGCGGGCGTCTTACGAGATCGACCTGCCCAACGGCGGCCTGGCGCTGGTGCAGGGCAACGCCATCGCGCAGGGCCCGCTGGCCGAGAACAGCACGCTAGTGGCCTATGGCGCCGAGGGGCGGCCGTGGCCGCGCAGCGAACTGCTGATGAGCCACAACACGCTGCTCAACGGCCGGGCGCAGGGCGGCTTCTTCCTGCGCGTGTGGCCCGAGCGGCTGACCGCCGACGCGCGCGTGGACCTGCTGAACAACCTGTCGCTGGGCCCGGCGCAGTGGCTGGCCGGCCCGACCGCCCGGGTGCGCGGTCAGGCCGGCGCAGGCGCCGACGCGCTGCGCGACCCGGCGCGCGGCGACTTCAGGCTGCGCCCGGGCGCGCTGATCAACGGCCCGGCGCCGGACCCCCGCGACATCGACGGCCGTGACCTCGCGCCGCGCGCCGAGTTCATGCTGCCGGTGGGCACCCGGGCACTGGCGCCGCCCGCACAGTGGGTGGCCGGCGCTTTCCAGCGCTGAGTTTCATCGTGCGGCGCCCGCACCGGGCCCAAGCGTCGGGGGCGGACGTCGGTTTGACCCCTCCGCGAAACTTCGGCATCATGCCGACGTAACTTAGTTACATCGTCGTCCGCTTTACCCGCTCCCCCTCCTGCCCTCCCCATGTCCTTCGATCTTGTCTTCTTCGGTGGCACCGGCGACCTGACCTGGCGCAAGCTGATGCCGGCCCTGTTCCAGGCCTTCCGCCACGGCAAGCTGCCCGCGGACGGTCGCATCCTGGCGGTGGCGCGCGACGAACGCAGTGACGAGCAGTACCGCGCCTTCATCCAGGAGCGATTTTCCGGGGTCGAGCCGAGCAAGCGTCCCAGCGACGAGGAATTCTCACGCTTTGCACAGCTGCTGCACTATCGCCGCATGGACCTCTCGCGCCCCGAGGACTACGCCGGCCTCAAGGGCTGGCTGGACGAGCGCAGCGCCGATACGGTGGTGCTCTACCTGGCCACCAGCCCGCATCTCTTTCCGCTGATCTGCGCGCAACTCGGCGCGGTGGGCCTGAACGGGCCAAGCGTGCGCGTGGTGCTCGAAAAACCGCTCGGCCACGATCTGGCCAGCGCGCAGCAGATCAACCGGGTCGTGCGCTCGGCCTTCCAGGAGTCGCAGGCCTTTCGCATCGACCATTACCTGGGCAAGCCGGCGGTGCAGAACCTGATGGCGCTGCGCTTCGGCAATGCCCTGTTCGAGCCGCTTTGGCGGCGCGAGAGCATCGCCAACATCCAGATCACGCTGGCCGAGGATCTGGGCGTGGGCACGCGCGGCGGCTACTACGACACCACTGGCGCGCTGCGCGACATGATCCAGAACCATGCACTGCAGCTGCTGACGATGCTGGCGATGGAGCCGCCGTCGACCAGCGACGCCGACGCCATCCGCGACGAGAAGCTGAAGGTGCTGAAGTCGCTCAAGCCCTTCACCGCCGAGAGCGTGGCGCGCGATGTGGTGCGTGGCCAGTACCGCGCCGGCACGGTGGCGGGCCAGCCGGTGGCGGGCTACCTGGACGAAGTCAAGGTGCCGCCCGACAGCCGCTGCGAGACCTTCGTCGCCCTGCGCACCGAGGTGCAGAACTGGCGCTGGGCCGGGGTGCCCTTCTACCTGCGCACGGGCAAGCGGCTGGCCGGGCGCGATTCGCACATCGTCATCAACTTCCGCGACGTGCCGCACCCGATCTTTCCCGGCAGCAGCCATGCCAACAAGCTGGTCATCAAGCTGCAGCCCGAGGACGGGCTGGAACTGCACCTGCTGGCGGCCAAGGGCAACGCCAACAACGAGATGCTGAGCCCGGTCTCGCTCGACCTCGACTTCGACAAGGCCTTCCCGACCGAGCGCGTGGGCGCCTACGAGCGGCTGCTGATGGACGCGCTGGCCGGCCGCCTGAACCTGTTCGTGCGCAGCGACGAACAAGAGCAGGCCTGGCGCTGGGTCGAACCGGTGCTCAATACCTGGGCCAACGACCCGACGCCACCGCGGCCCTATGCCGCCGGCAGCTGGGGCCCGCCGGCTTCCAGCGCGCTGGTGGCGCGCGACGGCTGCGCCTGGGCCGAAGAAGCCTGAGCGGCCCGCGGCCATGCTCGACCGCATCCGCGCCTCGATCCCCGCGCTGCCACCGGCCGAGCAGCGTGTGGCGCACCTGCTGCTGTCGGACCCGCGCAGCTTCGCCAGCCTGCCGGTCAGCGAGCTGTCCTTGCGTGCGCATGTCAGCAAACCCACCGTGGTGCGCTTTTGCCGCAGCGTGGGCTACGACGGGCTGGCCGACTTCAAGCTCAAGCTGGCCGGCAGCGTGAACGAGGGCGTGCCCTTCGTGCACCGCTCGGTGGACGACGACGACAAGTCTGGCGACCTGGTGGTGAAGGTGGTGGACAACGCGGTCAGCGCGCTGCTGAAGTACCGCAACGCCGCCGCCAGCCAGCATGTCGAGCAGGCCATCGCGGCGCTGGCCGAAGCCGGTCGGGCGCGACGGCGCATCGAGTTCTACGGCGTCGGCAACTCGGCCATCGTGGCGCTGGATGCGCAGCACAAGTTCTTCCGTCTGGGCGTCAACGCAAGCGCCATCGTCGACGGCCACAGCCAGGTGATGAGCTCGACGATGCTGCAGCCTGGCGACTGTGCGGTCGTCATCAGCAACTCGGGGCGCAGCCGCGACCTGCTGGACGTGGCCGAGCTGGCGCGCAAGAAGGGCGCGACGCTGATCGCCATCACCGCCAGCAATTCGCCGCTGGCGCGCGAGGTGCAGGCGCCCGGCGCCGGCCCCCGGCATGTGCTGCTGGCCGCCGACCACCCCGAAGATTGGGACCGCTACAGCCCGATGGTCAGCCGGCTGCTGCACCTGGTGATCGTGGACATCCTGACGACCGGGGTGGCGCTGCGGCTGGGCTCGGCCAACCTGCGCCCGCTGCTGCAGGAGATGAAGAAGAACCTGCGCGAGCGGCGCTACGTCAGCGACAGCAGCGAATCAACCCCATAGAGCTCGGCCAGTTCGACCAGCTTGGGCGGCGCGCCCGACACCCGGAACGCCGCGCCACGGCTCTCGGCCAGCCGGCGCGCGTGCAGCAGCAAGGCCAGCGTCGAGGTGTCGAAATCGGTCAGCGCCGCAGCGTCGATGTGCATCTGGCCATCTTCCAGCGCGGTCTGCAGCGCGGGCAGCAACCCGGCCACATCGGCCACCGTCACGCTGGGCGGCAGGTTCAGGCTCATGGCAACGACACTCAGCTCTTGCCGCCGCCCTTGTTGCGCTCGGCCAGCTTGGTGATCAGGCCGTCGATGCCGCTGGCGCCGATCTCCTGCGCAAAGCTGTTGCGGTACTGATCCACCAGCCAGACGCCGAGCACGTTGACGTCGTAGATCTTCCAGCTGTCACCGGCCTTCTCCAGCCGGTAATCCAGCTGGATCGGCTCGCCGCGGCCTTTGATTTCGGTGCGCACCACCACCTCGGCATCGGCCGCGTTGCCGCGGAACGGACGCAGCTGCACGGTCTGGTCCTTCACCTGCGTCAGTGCGCCCGAGTAGGTGCGCAGCAGCAGCGTCTTGAATTCCTGCTGCAGCCGCGCTTGCTGCTCGGGCGTGGCGGTGCGCCAGAAGCGGCCGACCGCCGACGCCGTCATGCGCTGGAAGTTCAGGTAGGGCATCACCTTGGCATCGACCAGCGCCTGGATGCGGGCGATGTCGCCGGCCTGGACCGCCTTGTCGGTCTTGACGCTCTCGATGATGTCTTGCGACAGCTTGTTGACCAGCGCGTCGGGCGCAGTCTGGGCCCACGCGGACGCGAGCATCGCGGTGCAGGCCAGGCAGGTGGCAATCAGTTTCTTCAGCACAGTGTCTTCCTCTCTCGTGGGCTTCGATGCGCCCGCGCTACAACGCGCGGCGTACCGATTCGGTTCACTTGGGCAGCGGCGGTGGCGGCGGCGGCGGCGGCTGCGGCGTTGAGGACTCGGGCGGGTCGCCGTCCCACACCTGGTTCAGGCGTCGGGCCAGAAAGGCGTCGCGCAGGAAGCTGTAGCGGTCCAGCGCGACTTCGTCGAGCAGCCGGCTGGCCGACAGAAACTCGGCGCGCGTGTTGACCACCCGCACCCCGGTGAGCAGCACCCGCGCGCCGTCGTCGTTGACGCGCAAAGGCGAGCTGCCCAACAAGTCCAGTGGCAGCGCGGCACCGTCGCGCACAGAGGACGGCCCGAACACCGGCAGCATCAGATAAGGCCCCGAGCCCACGCCCCAGCGGCCCAGCGTCTGGCCGAAATCCTCGCTGCGGCGCTCCAGGCCCATCTCGGTGGCCGGGTCGAGCACACCGCCCAGGCCGAAGAAGGTGTTGGTCAAGGTCCGCATGCCCATGTCCAGGCCCGAGAACATCTTGCCTTGCAGAAGATGGTTGACGGCCGACCAGCCGTCGCCCAGGTTGCCGAAGAAGTTGCCGACCCCGGTGCGCACCAACTGCGGCACGGTATCGCGCCAGGTGGTGGCCAGCGGGCGCAGCAGGTTGTCGTCGACGACATCGTTGAACTGCATCACGGACCGGTTGAAGCCCTCCCAGGGGTCGGCCGGATTCGCCGAGGCGCGCTCGCCGCCGGGCCCGGGGTTCACCGTGGCGCAGCCGCCGGCGGCCAAAGCGAAGGTCATCAGCAACGGTAGCGCCGCACTGCGGCGCAGCGCCTGCCAGGACGAGCTGGTTGCAAGACGCTTCATGGCTTGGCCGGCACGTCGCTGCCCGACTCTGCGGCCCTGTTGAAGAGGACCTGGCCGATCAGGTTCTCCAGCACCACCGCACTCTGTGTCTGCGTGACCACCTGCCCCGGCACCAGGTTCTGCTCATCGGCGCCGGGCTCGATGCCCAGGTACTGGTCGCCCAGCAAGCCCGCCGTGAGGATCTTCATCGAAG
>JBBQOR010000119.1:0-6423 GCA_038331055.1 Burkholderiales bacterium | reverse complement strand
TAACAAACGCTTGACCACCTTTGATATACTTCCAATCCTTTTTGATTTCTTTGAGAGTTTTCGGGTTGACCAAGCCTGTACATGAGGCCGCCAGGTCGATGCGCCCGGCCTCGACGATGCCGGCCAGCGCCGGGGTCTCGCCGCCGCCCCAGGCGATGCCGCAGCGTTCGCAGGCGGTGCGCCAGCCGGCCACCAGGGCCTGCGAGCGCGCCGCGTCGGTGAACCACTCGCTGCCGCCGGCTGCCCAGTAGGCCTGCGCCACCAGCGGTGTCGCACCGACCGTGATCAGGTCGTTCACGGCCATCGCCAGCGTGTCCTGTGCGATCGCGTCGTACCAGGTGCGGCCGGTGAGTTGCTGCATCGCGTCGGCTACCAGCGCCTTGCTGCCCAGGCACTCGATGATGCTGGCCAGGTAGAAGGGCCCGAGGTCGACCACATAGGCCGATTCACCGCGCGACGCCGCCACTTCGGCAAAGCCATGCGCCGCCAGTTGCACGCCGGTGGCTGCGGCGGCGCGCTGTGCGGCCACCTTCAGCGGGTCGATCAGCGTGTAGTCGACGCCGGCCTGGGCGTAGCTCAGCGGGGTGGTGCCGGCGGCCGGCTCGGGGCTCTTCATGGACGACGATTATCCGGGTCCCCCGCGTGACAAGGCCGCGCCGGGCCGTCGGGGGGCGACGCCTAGAATGATCTGCATGGCTTACGTGGTGCTCGCGCGCAAGTACCGGCCGCGCAGCTTTGAGCAGATGGTCGGGCAGCCGCATGTCGTGCAGGCGCTGAGCAACGCGCTCGAGCGCGGGCGGCTCCATCACGCCTATCTGTTCACGGGCACACGCGGCATCGGCAAGACGACGATCTCGCGCATCCTGGCCAAGAGCCTGAACTGCACCGGCCCCGACGGGCAGGGCGGCATCACGGCGCGGCCCTGTGGTGTCTGCGGCGCCTGCACCGAGATCGACAGCGACCGCTTCATCGACTACATCGAGCTCGATGCCGCGTCCAACCGCGGCATCGACGAAGTGCGCGACATGATCGAGCGCGCCGCCTACAAGCCCAGCGTGGGCCGCTTCAAGGTCTTCATGATCGACGAGGCGCACCAGCTGACCAAGGAAGCCTTCAATGCGCTGCTGAAGACGCTGGAAGAGCCGCCGGACTACCTGAAGTTCGTGCTCGCCACCACCGACCCGGAGAAGATGCTGCCCACGGTGCTGTCGCGCTGCCTGCAGTTCAATCTGCGGCCGATGTCGCCCGACCTGGTGCAGCAGCACCTGGTTCATGTGCTCGACGCCGAGGCCGTGCCGCATGAGAGCGGCGCGTTGCGCCTGCTGGCGCGTGCCGCGCGCGGATCGATGCGCGATGCGTTATCGCTTGCCGATCAGGCCATCGCCTTTGGCGGCGGACGGCTGGGCGAGGCGGTGGTGCGCACGATGCTCGGTGCCGTCGACCGCGGGCACGCCGCCGGGCTGGTCGAGGCGCTGGCGCGGCGCGACGCGGCCGCTTTGCTGGCCGGCATCG
This sequence comes from Burkholderiales bacterium, assembly GCA_038331055.1. GTDB lineage: Bacteria > Pseudomonadota > Gammaproteobacteria > Burkholderiales > Burkholderiaceae_C > Rubrivivax. Next base: position 4,911 of record JBBQOR010000119.1, on the reverse strand, counting down.
ACGCGCTGCGCGTTCATGGGCTCTCATGCGCCGGCACGCTGGAGGAGATGGCTTCGATCGCGCAGCAGATGGCGGTGGAACAAGTGCTGCCCGGCACGCTCGACACCGACGACGCTGAACTCGAGCCGCCGCGCCGGCTGGCCGCCCTGCTGGCACCTGACGAGACGCAGTTGCTCTACAGCATCGCTCTGCACGGCCGCGCCGAGCTGCCGCTGGCCAGCGACGAATACGCTGCGCTGACGATGGTGCTGCTGCGCTGGCTGGCCTTCCCCGCCAGCGATGCCGGACGCACTGCTGCGGCGGCCCCGCCGGCACGGGCGCAGGCGCTGCGGGTGGCGGCGCCGCCGGCGATCGCCTTGCCGGTCGCGATGCCGGCCCCGCTGCCGGTGATGCTGCCGGTCGCGCTGCCGGTCGGGCCGCAGGTCGTGCGGACGATCACGCCGACGCCGGTCCAGGCTGACACTGGGCCAGCCGCTGCCGCGCCTGCCGCCACACCCGCCGCCACACCCGCCGCCACGCCCACTGACGCGGCGCTGGGCGACCGCTGGCATGCGTTCGTGCGCCAACTCGAGGCCGAGGTGCGCATCGGCGGCCTGCTGCGTGAGCTGGCCGTGCAGGCCGGCCTGGATGCGGTGGACGAGCAAGCGGTGCCGCCGCTGTGGCGCCTGCGCGTGGAGCGCGAATCCTTGCGCTCCGATGCGCTGCGCGAGCGGCTCGCCGGTGCGCTGGCGCTCATCACCGGTGCGGCACTGCGGCTCGAACTGGTGCCCGGCGTGCCCACCGACAGCCCGGCGCTGCGCGACAAGGCCGAACGCGAACGCCGCCAGGCGCTGGCCGAAGCAACGATCCGCGAGGATCCGCTGGTGCGCGAACTGATGGGCCAGTACCGAACGGCGCGCATCGTGCCGGGTTCGGTGCGGCCACCCCATGTGCTTGGAGAAGAAGGGAGCTCACGATGATGAAAGGTCAACTCGCCGGACTGATGAAACAGGCCCAGGCGATGCAGGACAACATGAAGCGCGCGCACGAAGAGCTCGCGCTGATGGAGGTTCAGGGGCAGTCGGGTGCCGGGCTGGTGACGGTCACGATGACCTGCAAGCACGACGTCAGGCGCGTGCTGATCGACCCCAGCCTGCTGGCGGAGGACAAGGACATGCTCGAGGACCTGGTGGCCGCGGCCTTCAACGACGCGGTGCGCCGCGCCGAAGAGGTCAGCGGCGAGAAGCTCGGCAAGCTCACCGCCGGCCTGCCGTTGCCGCCGGGCATGAAGTTCCCGTTCTGATCGCGGAACATCTCCTCGTGCCGGCAGCGTGAGGGTGCGCCCTTGAACGTTTCGGCACTGGACACCCTGGTCGAGGCCCTGCGCCGGCTGCCCGGGGTGGGCGTCAAGTCGGCGCAGCGCATGGCCTACCACCTGCTGCAGCACGACCGCGGCGCGGCGGTGCAGTTGGCTCAGGCGCTGCGCGAGGCTTCGGCGCGCATGCGCCACTGCGAGCGCTGCCACACCTTCACCGAAGCGCCGGTGTGCAACATCTGCAGCAACCCTGAGCGTGATGCGCGGCTGCTGGCGGTGGTGGAGACGCCGGCCGACCAGGCCGCGCTGGAACGCAGCGGCAGCTACCGTGGCCTGTACTTCGTGCTGATGGGCCGTATCAGCCCGCTGGATGGCATCGCGCCGGGCGACATCGGGGTGCCCGGTCTGCTCGAGCGCGCGGTAGACGGTGTGGTCGAGGAGGTCATCCTGGCCACCGGCTTCACCGCCGAGGGCGAGGCCACCGCGCACGCGCTGGCGCAGGCCCTGCGCGCCCGCGGCCTGCGCGTGACGCGGCTGGCGCGCGGCGTGCCGGCTGGCAGCGAACTCGAGTACGTGGATCTGTCCACGATCGCCCACGCGCTGGCTGATCGCCGCTGAGCGGCGCCAGCCGCGTTCAGCGCTTCGTCTGCCGCTGGCTGACGGCCGGCTTGGCCTTGCGTTGGCCGGGCGCCGTGGCGGCGCGGCGCGGCGCATGGGGCGGCACCATCACGACGATCGACTGACCGGGCTTGAAGCTGGCGTGGGCCGCGACGCCGTTGGTCTGCGCCACCTGCTGCGCCGTCACGCCGAATCGGCGGGCCACCGCGGCCACGCTGTCGCCGCGCTGTCCGGCCTTGAAAGTCATGCGGCGCAGCGGCGGAGCCTCCGGTCGCAGCACTATCGCCCCATGATCCGCCACCTGCCCGGTGACGTCGGCGGTGGCATGTCCGGCGCGCGACACCAGCAGCGTCGAGCCGGCCTGCACCAGCATGCGCGGCGGGATGCGGTTGACCTCGCGCAGCCGGTCCTCGGCCATGCCGACCTTGGCCGCAGCCTCGCCCGGGCGCAAAGTGCGCGGCACCACCCACGCCGTCCATGTGGCCAGCGGGCCGTCGTGCAGGTCCAGCGCGGCGGCGAACTGCTGCGCGTTGTCCCACGGCAGCAGTACCTGCGGCGTGCCGGCGGCCAGGATCACGGGCTTGTTGAGCTGCGGGTTCATCGCCTGGAACTCCTCCAGCGTCACGCCGGCCAGCCGGGCGGCCAGCGCCACATCGATGTCGCGCTCGATGGGCACCGTCGCGAAGAACGGGTGGTTCTCCAGTGCCAGCAGGCTGAGCCCGAAGGCGGCGGGCCGGGCGACCAGGTTCTTCACCGCCAGCAGCTTGGGCACGTAGTTGCGCGTCTCGTCGGGCATGCGCAGGCTGGCGTAGTTGGTGGGCAGGCCGTCGCGCTGGTTGCGCGCGATGGCCCGCTGCACGTTGCCCTGGCCCCAGTTGTAGGCCGCCAACGCGAGATGCCAGTCGCCGAACTGGCGGTGCAGCCGCTGCAGGTAGTCCAGCGCAGCGCGGGTGGAGGCCAGCACATCGCGGCGGTCGTCACGGAAGATGTTCTGGCGCAGATCGAAGTCGCGGCCGGTGGCCGGCATGAACTGCCACATGCCCGAGGCGCGCGCGGTGGACAGCGCCTGCGGGTTGAAGGCGCTCTCGATGAAAGGCAGCAGCGCCAGCTCGGTGGGCATCTCGCGCTTTTGCACCTCTTCGACGATGTGGAAGAGGTAACGGCCACCACGTTCGGTCATGCGGCGCACGTAGTCGGGCCGCGTGGCGTACCACTGTTCCCAGCGCGTGACCAGTTCGCGGTCGTCCAGCGCAGCCAGCGCAAAGCCCTCGCGCACACGCTGCCACAGGTCGCTGCGCTCGCCCAGGAACTCGAGGTCGGGCAGCAGCCTGCGCAGGTCGGCCGCGCTCATGCGGGGTGGCGGGGCATCGGGGGCGGCTGCGGCAGGCGCCGTGTCGGGCGTCTGCAGGCGCACGGGGCTGGCTGAGGTCAGCGTGGTGGCGCGCGCTTCGGGCCCAGCTGCCGGCTGCGCGATCGGGTTGCTCACGACGGCTTGCATGGGCGCATCGGGCGGTGCCATCGAGGCACAACCGCCCAGTGCCAGCAGGAGCCCGCTCAGGACGGCGACAAGGCCGCGCGCGCGCCGGCTCATCGGATGCTCGTCATGCCGGGCCGCAGCGCGCGCATGACGCCGGCCGGGCCCGCTGGCCGATGCGTCACTAGAATCCCGCCAGCCCCGGAGCATGGCGGGCGAGCGTTTCGAGGATGGCGGGCGCAGCGCCCGCATCGACCACCGCGATGTCACGCCCTTCGCGGATCATCCCAAAGGGTTGATCGATGTGGGCGGGCGGTGCGAGCAGATTCATCAGATGACGCGAGATGACTCGATTATAGAGTTGGGGTCCTGGCTGAAGACCCCGCCCGGGCGCTACCTGCTGGCTTGGGAGCAGGACCGCCTGGACCATGCGGTGGCCGATGCCTTCGGCTTTCATGCCGTGCAGCTGGGCCTGCCCGAACTCGAAGGGCTGCGCGCCAACCGCATGCCGCACCGCTGGGTGGCCAGCGACTCGCTGCTCGTGCCAGAGCCGCTGCCGCTGCCGCCGCCGCAAGAGGGCCTGACCACCACCCAGTCGCCGGAAGAACCGGTGGCGCTGCACTGCGAGTTCGACGCGCTGCCCTTTCCCAGCGCCAGCCTGGATCTGATCGTGCTGCCGCACTCGCTGGAGCTGGCGCGTGACCCGCATCTGACGCTGCGCGAGGTAGAGCGCGTATTGCGGCCCGAGGGCCGAATCGTCATCGCCGGCTTCAACCCGACCAGCCTTTGGGGATTGCGCCAACGTGCTGGGCGGCTGCGCCAGCGGCTGGGCTTCGCGCGCGGCCAAGGCTTGTTTCTTCCGCGCGCCGGCGAGTTCATCGGCTATTGGCGGCTGCGCGATTGGCTGCGCCTGCTCGGCTTCGAGGTCGAAGGCGGCGGCTTCGGTTGTTACCGGCCTCCGGTGCGGTCCGAGCGATGGCTCGAGCGCAGCGCCTGGATGGACCACATCGGCGACCGCTGGTGGCCGGTTCTGGGCGGTGTGTACCTGCTGGTGGCCGTCAAGCGCGTGCGCGGCATGCGGTTGGTGGGCCTGGTGCGCCGTGAGGCCCGCTCGACGCGCAAGGCGCCGGCCGTGATCGCCCAGCGCCAGGGCGACACGGTGGTGCTGACCGATGCGCGGCGCGACCCTTGCGACTTCGAGATCTGAGAAGTGAAACCTGAGAACCTGAACACGATGGACGGATCGATCGTCATCTACACCGACGGCGCCTGCAAGGGCAACCCGGGCCCCGGCGGCTGGGGCGCGTGGCTGCGCGCCGGCGAACATGAGCGCGAACTCTTCGGCGGCGAAGCGCTGACCACCAACAACCGCATGGAGCTGACCGCGGTGATCGAGGCGCTCGCCACGCTCGAGCGGCGCAGCGAGGTGGTGGTCTACACCGACAGCGAGTACGTGAAGAACGGCATCACCACCTGGATCCACGGATGGAAGGCGCGCGGCTGGAGGACGGCCGACAAGAAGCCG
>JBBQOR010000118.1:0-6448 GCA_038331055.1 Burkholderiales bacterium | reverse complement strand
TGGACCCTGCTGCTGACGCTGCCGGTGGCGCTGCTGGTGGCGCTGCAGTTCTTCTCGCCGATCGACTCGCCGATCAACGTGGGCAGCGCCACTGAGGTCGCGCAACAGTTCCGCGGGGTCGGCCTGAACGCCGAGCGCACGCGGCCGATGGGGCCTTTCAGCTCCGGTGCAGGACAGCAGCAGTTCGCCGCCACCGCCACGGCCTTGCTGCTCGCGGCCTTCATCGCCCGCCCGGCGCAGCGGCTGGCACCGCGCTGGCTGCTGCCGCTGGCGGCCGCCGCGGTCGGCACCTGCGTGGCCCTCAGCGGCAGCCGCGGCACCGTGCTGCAGTGCGCGCTGTGCGTGCTGTTCGCGCTGGCGCTGGCGGCCATGGGCCGCGGCGCCGCCATCAAGGCACGCGCGCTCGCCTGGTCGGTCGGGCTCACGCTGGCCGCGGTGCTGATGGTCCCGCTGGTCTTCCCGGAAGGCGTTGCCAGCTTCGTCGAGCGCTGGACCACCGCGGCACATGTTGAGCGCGGCTTCACCGGCGGCATCTTCGGCCGCGCGCTGTTCGGCTTTGTCGACTTCGTGCGGCTGCTCGATGAAGTCCCGGCACTGGGCTACGGGCTGGGCTATGGCGGCAACGCCAGCATCACGCTGCGCGCTGTGGTGGACGGCATCGAGCCGGGCAAGCTGGCCGAAACCGACTTCGCACGCCACATGGTCGATCTGGGTCCGGCTCTCGGCATCGCCTTCATCGTCTTTCGCGTCGCCTTGACGCTGTGGCTGCTGCGCCTGGTCTGGCGCGCAACGCGCCGTGCCAGCGACCCGCTGCCGATGATGCTGTTCTCCTATGCGGCCTACGTGTTGCTGCTGGGTCAGATCACCGGGCAAGGTGCGATCAACCTCTACGGCTGGCTGTTCACCGGGCTGTGCATCGCGTCCGCCCGGCATGCCGGCGCCCTGGCACCGGGCCGTGCCTGGCCGCTCGCCCCGTCGCGCCACGGCGGGTTCAGCCCGGCAACCAGGCTGGCGGCGCGATGAAGTCCGCCAGTGCCGAGGCGCTGCCGCTGCCGGCTGCCGTCGCGCGGCCGCGGCTGGGTGTGATCGTGCTCAGCTTCAACTCCGCGGCCATCATCGAACGCACGCAGCGCGCGGCGTTGCAGTTGGCTGATGTGGTGACCGTGGTCGACTCCGGCTCTACCGACGGCACACAGGACCTGGTCCGGAGTCTGGGCGCGCAGTGCGTGCAGCGGCCGTTCGTCCACTACGCCGAGCAGCGCAACTGGGCCATCGACCTGTTCGGTGATCTGACCGCATGGCAGTTGCACCTGGATGCCGACGAAGTGATGGACAGCGCGGCGATCGAGGCGGTGCAAACGGCGCTGGCCGACCCGCAGGGCAGTAGCGCCTTCATCTTCGAGCGCCGCACCTACTTCATGGGCCGCGCGTTGCGCTTCGGTGGCGCCACCAACTTTCACCTGCGCCTGTTCCGCAGCGGCAGCGCACGCTGCGAAGACCGCCTCTACGACCAGCACTTCGTCAGCGCCGAGCCAGCGCGCCGCCTCGGCGGGCTGCTGCATGACATGAACGTCGGCAGCCTCAACGAATGGACCGCCCGCCACAACCGCTGGAGCGAACTCGAGGTGCAGGAACTGGCACGCCGGACGGCGGCCGCGCAGCCTGGCGCGCCACAGCAGATCGCCGCCCGGCTGTCGGCCGACCCGCGTGAGCGCCGGCGTCTGTACAAGGGCGGCTACTACCGCACGCCGCCGCTGTGGCGCGCGCTGGCGCTGTTCGGATACCGCTATGGCGCGCTGGGCGGCTTCCTGGACGGTCGGGCGGGCTTTTACTACGCGTTCTTCCAGGCGCTGTGGTTTCGCATGCTGGTCGACGCCAAACTGGCCGAGCGCGACGCCGGCGCTCCACCGCAGTGAACACCGCCACCAACCGCTGGGAGACTGCTCGCGCGTTGCTCACGCGCCGTCGACTGGCGCTGTTGACCCAGGTGGCTGGCTTGCAGGCTGGCGTGCAGGCGCTGGGCCTGCTTGCCGGGCTCCTGCTGGTGCGCACGCTGGAGCCTGCGCAATACGCGCTGCTGACGCTGAGCCTGAGTGCGGCGGCGGTGGCGACGGTGCTGGGCGACCTGGGCCTGTCGAGCGCCGTCACCGCGCTGGCCGGACGCGACGACCACCAGCGCGCAGGCGCACGACGGCGCTGGCAGGCCTTGCTGACGGAGGCTTCGACCCTGCAGCGCCGCTTGTTCGTGCTGGTGGCGCTGGTGGTGGGCCCGGGCTGCGCCCTGCTGCTGTGGCAGCAGCAAGGCAGCGTGACCGAGATGCTTGCGCTTTCGGCAGTGGCCCTGGTGCTGGCCCTGCTACAAGTGCGTGTCGCGCTGGACGCCGCGCTGGCCCGGCTGGCCGGGCAGGTGGTCTGGCAACAGCGGCTGGAGCTGCGCGCCGCAGCCGGCCGGCTGGTGGTGGTGGCGCTGGCCTGCGCGCTCTTCATCGACAGCCTGCTGGCACTGGCCACGTCGCTTGCCGCAGCAGCCTACCCGGCGCTGCGGCTCGCACAGTGGCGGCGCGGCTGGGTCGCGGCCGACGCACCCGCGACAGCCGACGAAGCGCCTCCTCCGAGCCGGCTCAGCGCCTTGCGTCATCACCTGGCGCAACAAGGCCCGAACACGCTGTATTACGTGGTCAGCAGCCAGTTCGCGCTGTGGCTGGTGGCCGCTCTGGGCGAACGCGGCGCGGTCGCCGATCTGGGCGCGCTGGGCCGCCTGGCCGCCGTGCTGGCGCTGCTCAGCGCGGTGCTGACTGCACTGGCGCAGCCGCACTTCGCGCGCTTGCACCGGGCGGCTGATCTGGGCGCGTCGCTGGTTGTAGTCAACGTCGCCTTTGCCCTGCTGACCGCGCTGCTGACGGCGCTGGCGCTGGCCTGGCCGTCGGCGCTGCTGTGGCTGCTGGGCCCGCACTACATGGGGCTGCGGGCCGAACTGCCCTGGCTCGTACTGGGCAGCACGCTGGCCGCCTGGTCAGGCGCGCTGTACGGCCTGGGCTGCGCGCGCGGCTGGGTGCTGCCTCCTGCCTGGGTGGTGGGCGGCGGCGTGGGCAGCACACTGCTGGCGCTGCTGTGCTTCGATGTCGGCAGCGTTGGCGGCGCATTGCAGATGACTGCGCTGGTGGCCTTCACCAGCCTGCTCATGACCCTGGTATTCCTGCGCCAGCGGCTGCACGCACCGGGCCCGGCCTGAGCAGGCGATGACGGACACGATCGACATCGTCATCCCGTCCGCCGGGCGCCCGGCCGAACTGCTCACGCTGCTGCAGGCGCTGGGCTGTGGCGCCGACCCTGCAGCGGCGGGCGTGGCCTCGATCACCGTCAGCGACGACCGCCACAGCGCTGCGTTGGCCTCGCGCCTTCGTGCCCACTGGCCCGCCGTGCGGTACCGGGCCGGGCCGGCGCGCGGGCCGGCGGCCAACCGCAACCACGCTGCGACCCGTGGCCGAGCCGCCTGGCTGCTGTTCCTCGACGACGACTGCATCCCTGCCGCCGGACTGGTCGCGCATTACCGCGCGGCGATGGCGGCGCAGCCCCAGATCGGCGTCTTCCAGGGCGCGATCCTGCCGCTGGGGCCCAGGCCCGACGCCGGCCACCACGCGCCCATCAATCAGCACGGCGGCGACCTCGTGACCTGCAATTTCGCCATCCGCCGCGACCTGTTCGAGCGCCTGGGTGGCTTCGACGAACGCTTCCCCCATTCGCTGGAAGACTGCGATCTCGCCGCGCGCATGGACCATGACGGTGTGGCCGTGGCCTTCGCCCCTGCGGCAGCGGTGAATCATCCCTGGCGGCGGCCCACGGTGGCTGAGCTGCAGCGGCAGATCCTCGGCCACGCGATCATGGCCGACAAGCACCCCGCCTTCGTCAGCGACTGGACCCTGATCGACCTGCTGCGCAAGATGCGCGGCCGCTTGCGGCAGTACGGCAGCGGCAACCTCGCGCCGGTACCGCCGCGCTACTGGGGCCTGGCCGCACTCGACTTCTCGATGCCGCTGGCGACCCACGCGACGGTGCGGCTCGCACCCCTGCGCCGAGCCATCCTCAGGCGCCACGCGCGATGAAGCCGCCGCTGGTGAGCGTCTTCATCGCCGCGTGTCGCACGCAGCCCGACCACCTGCGCGCGGCCATCGCCAGCGCGCTGGCCCAGACCGAGCGCGACATCGAGGTGCTGGTCGCCGACGACTCCGCTGACGACAGGCTGCGCGCGCTCTGCACGGCTTTTGCCGACCCGCGCCTGCACTACATGCACAACCAGCCCGCATTGGGGCCGGCGCGCAACCACTGGGCCGGTCTGGCGCAAGCGCGCGGCGAGTTCTTCGCGGTGCTCAACCACGACGACTTGCTGGCGCCGCGCTTTCTGGCCACGCTGATGGCCGCTCTGCGCACGCACCCCCAGGCAGTGCTGGCCTTCTGCGACCACTGGGTCTGCGATCAGTCGGGCCAGGTGCTGCAAGGGCAGACCGAGGCGGTGTCTGCGCGCTGGGGGCGCAGTACGCTGGCCGCCGGCTTGCACCAGCCCTTTGTCCGCCTCGTACTGGCTCAGACGCTTCCACTGGCGATGGGCGCACTGTGGCGGCGCAGTGCAGTGCCGATCGAGTCTCTGGCGCAGCCTGGCCCGGTCCAGGCCGGTCCGGCTTACGACCTGTGGCTGGCCTACCTGCTGGCGCGCGGCGGCGGCGCAGCCTGCTACGCGCCCGAGCGGCTGAGCAGCTGGCGCGACCACGCCGGCAGCCTGACCCGGCAGCGCGGTGCCGATGCCTTGCTGGGGGCCGCCCTGTGCTGGCAGGCGATGGCGCAGGACCCCGCGTGCGCCGCCTGGCGGCCGGCCGCGCGGGCGCGCGCTGCGGCGGCCTGGGCCGATTGCGCCCTGCACAGCTTGCGCGGCCGCGGTGCGGTCGGGTCGGCGCCCGTCTCGGCGCCGAGAGAGCCACGTCGTCTGGCGCTGGCCTCCCTGCGGGCGCGGCCGAGCTGGCGCGGCATGGCGGCATGGGCCTGGGCGACTGTGCAGGTGTGAGCCGCCACCATGCACATCGTCGTCTACGCCCATCCGCCCTGGTTCGACTCGACCAGCCAGCAGCACTTTGCCGACACCTTGTGCGGCGGTCTGCGCCAGCGCGGGCATGTGGTCGAGCTGCGTCAGCCGCGGCCGCGGTTGTACGCCGTGACGCAGGCCGTGATGCACGCCGTGACGCTCGCCGTGACGCTCGCCATGACGCTCGCCATGACCCGCGCCGGGCTGCCGTGGCGTTCGCCCCCGGCACTGCTGAAGTGGGCCGGGTATGTTGATCAGCACCTGCTCTTCGCCGCCACGCTGCGCTGGGCACGCCGCCATGACCCTGCACACACGCTCTACGTCTTCAGCGACCAGGCGCTCGGCCCCTGGGTGCCGGGCTTTGCCGGGTTGCCGCATGTCGTGCATTGCCACGACCTGCTGGCCCTGACAGGCGCCCTGGGCGAAGGGCCGGGCCCGCCGCTGCGTTGGAGCGGACGGCTGTACCAGCAATGGATCCGCCGCGGCTTTGCCCGCGCCCGCCACTTCATCGCAGTCTCTGCACACACGCGCAGCGAGCTGCAGCGGCTGGCCGGCATACCGGCCCACGCCTGCGCCGTGGTGCACAACGGCCTGAACGCGCCTTACCGTCGGCTGCCCGCGGCCCACGCCCGGGCCGTGCTGCAGGCGGCGGGGCTGGGCGCGGCGCCTGAGCACGGCTTGCTGCTGCACGTGGGCAACGGCCTCTGGTACAAGAACCCGCAGGGCGTGCTGGCGCTCTATTCCCGGTACGCGCGCGACTGCGACAGTGCAGGCCGCACCCCGCTGCCGCTGTGGATGCGCAGCCCCGTGCCGGACGCCGCGCTGCAGCGGGCCCTGCAAGCCCTGCCGGCCAGCGCGCAGGTGCGCTTCGTGCCGGTGCTGGCACCCGATGCCATGGCCGCGCTGTACTCGGCGGCCGAGCTGTTGCTGTTTCCCAGCCACGCCGAAGGCTTCGGCTGGCCCATCGCCGAAGCCATGGCTTGCGGATGCGCGGTGGTCACCACGGCGCGGGCACCGATGACCGAGGTCGGCGGGCCTCTCGCCCAGTATCTGCCGCCCTGCCCGGACGCGGGCGACCAGCAGGCCCTTGGGCGCTGGGCGGCACGGGGTGCCGAGGCGGTGCACACACTGCTGGCCCGCGACGCATCTGCACGCGAACACGATGCGGCGGCGATGGTGGCGTGGGCGCAGCGCTTCGAGCCCGGGCTCGCCATCGACGCGGTGCTGGAGGTCTACCGGCAGGTGCTCGCGCAGCGCCTCGACAACGTCGAAGCCCGGCAGGCGACATGAATGACGATGTGGATGTTGAAACGAACGCGGGCCGCCTGACCCGCCGCCAGGCAATGCAACGCGTGGGCCTGCTGGCGGCCACGC
>JBBQOR010000117.1:0-6473 GCA_038331055.1 Burkholderiales bacterium | reverse complement strand
CGGCCTGGTGCGCAACCTGGTCACCGACCCCTACTCGGTCAGCCTGAGCACCGACTCGCAGCGCAGTTATGTGGCCGACATGTCCTCGGCCGCGCTCAAGCCCGAGGGCTGGGACGCCAGCGCCGTGCCGGCCAAGGTGGCCAGCCAGGTGGACATGGTGATCTACGAACTGCACGTGCGCGACTTCTCGGCCAACGACCGCAGCGTCTCCACCGCCAACCGCGGCAAGTACCTGGCTTTCGGAGAGATGGAGTCCGACGGCATGAAGCACCTCAAGGGCCTGGCCGACGCCGGCGTGACCGACGTGCACATGCTGCCGGTATTCGATATCGCGACCGTGCCCGAGGGCAACTGCACGGCGGTGGCCACCGGCGGCGCCGCCGACGGCACCGACCAGCAGGCGGCCGTCAACGCGGTCAGGGATGCCGACTGCTTCAACTGGGGCTACGACCCCTGGCACTTCAACGCGCCCGAGGGCAGCTACGCCTCTTCGGCCGCCGACGGCGCCAGACGCATCATCGAATTGCGCTCGATGGTCATGGGCCTGCACAAGCTGGGTCTGCGCGTGGGCATGGACGTGGTCTACAACCACACCACCGCCTCGGGGCAGAACGACAAGTCGGTGCTCGACCGCGTGGTGCCGGGCTACTACCACCGCCTGAACGACAGCGGCGGCGTCGAGAAGAGCACCTGCTGCGACAACACCGCCACCGAGAACCTGATGATGGGCAAGCTCATGATCGACTCCGCGGTGCTGTGGGCGAAGGAATACAAGATCGCCTCCTTCCGCTTCGACCTGATGGGGCACCAGCCGCGCGCCGTGATGGAGAAGTTGCGCACGGTGGTCAACGCCGCGGTCGGCCGCAACGTGCAGCTGCTGGGCGAAGGCTGGAACTTCGGCGAGGTCGAGAACGGCAAGCGCTTCGTGCAGGCCAGCCAGCTGTCGCTCAACGGCAGCGGCATCGGCACCTTCAGCGACCGTGCGCGCGACTTCGTGCGCGGCGGCGGGCCCTTCGACAGCGGCGACAGCCTGATCGCCAACCAGGGCTACATCAACGGCCTGTTCTTCGACCCCAACGCCAAGGGCGCCGGCCGTTCCAAGAACGATCTGATGTATGCCGCCGACGTGATCAAGGTGGGTCTGGCCGGCTCGATCCGCGACTACGTCGTGCACACCCACTGGGACGCGCGCCTCAAGCTCGAGGACGTCAACTACAACGGCCAGCCGGCCGGCTACGTGACCGACCCGGCGGAGGTGGTGAACTACGTCGAGAACCACGACAACCAGACGCTGTTCGACAACAACGCCTACAAGCTGCCGGCAGGCACGAGCCGGGACGACCGCGCGCGGGTGCAGATCCTCGGCGCCGCGATCAATGCCTTCAGCCAGGGCGTGGCCTACTACCACGCCGGCATCGACACGCTGCGCAGCAAGAGCATGGACCGCAACAGCTACAACTCGGGCGACTGGTTCAACCGCATCGACTGGACCTACAACGAGAACTACTTCGGCACCGGCCTGCCGCCCGAGGCCGACAACGGCAGCAACTGGCCGCAGATGCGCCCGCTGCTGGCGAATGCGGCGATCAATCCCACCGGCAACGAGATCGCCTGGACTCGCGACGCCTTCCGTGACCTGCTGAAGATCCGCTCCAGCTCGACGCTGTTCAGGATGCGCAGCGCCGCCGACATCAAGAGCCGCCTGACCTTCCACAACACCGGGCCGGCGCAGGTGCCCACGGTACTGGCCGGGCACATGAACGGCGCGGGTTACGCCGGGGCCAACTTCCGCGAGATGATCTATCTGGTCAATGTCGACAAGGTGGCGCAGAGCGTGACCATCGACGCCTTGAAGGGCAAGGCCTTCGTGCTGCACCCGGTGCAGTCCGCCGCCACCGCGACCGACAAGCGCGCGGCCAACGACGCGCGCTACAACGCGGCCAGCGGCGCCTTCACGGTGCCGCCGCGCAGCGCGGTGGTCTACGTGGTCAACTGACGACCGGCAGCCGCCGCGCTGCGGCGCATGGCAGTCTCGGCCGTCCTTCGGGGCGGCTTTTTTTGGCCCGTCCTGACTGCACCGCATAATTTTCGATGCTGCCAGGAGCCGTCATGAACCCCACCCGGACCCCCATCCGTTCCCTCGCGCTGCTCGGCATTGCCCTGCTCGCGCTCGCCGGCTGCGCCAGCGTTGCCCCGCGCGAGCCGGTGACGCTGCGCCTGATCGCGCTCAACGACTTCCACGGCAACCTCGAATCCACCGGCCTGGTGCTCGGCTGGCCCGACCCGGCGCAACCCGGCCGCGCCGCGCGGCTGGCCACCGGTGGCGCAGCGGCGATCGCCGGCACCGTGACCGCGCTGCGCGCCAGCGCGTCGAACAGCCTGGTCGTCTCCAGCGGCGACATGATCGGCGGCACGCCGCTCATTTCGGCGCTGTTCCGCCATGAGTCGACGATCGACATCGCCAACCGCATCGGCGTGGACATCGCCGCGCCGGGCAACCATGAGTTCGACGCCGGCACGGCAGAGTACCTGCGCGTGCTCGGCGGCGGCTGCGCCGCCAACGACCCGAAGTCGAACACCGTCTCGTGCGCGCTCGAGCCCTACCGCGGCGCACGCTTCGTCACCGTCGCCGCCAACGTCGAGCGGGTCGCCGGCGGCACGCTGTTCCCGCCCGCCACCGTGCGCGAGATCGGCGGCATCAAGGTCGGCTTCATCGGCGCCGTGACCGAGTCCACGCCCACCATCGTCGTGCCCAGCGGTGTCGCCGGCCTGCGCTTCACCGAAGAGGCCGGCGCCATCAACCGCGCCGCCGCCGAGTTGCAGCGCCAGGGCGTGCAGGCCATCGTCGTGCTGATCCACGAAGGCGGCAACACCGGCGAGCCCGGGCAGCCGCTGGACTGGAACAACAACGACTGCCCGAATGCGCGCGGGCCGATCTTCGACATCGTGCGCCGGCTCTCGCCCGCCGTCGACGTGGTCTTCTCTGCCCACAGCCACCAGGGCTACAACTGCCTGCTCGGCGGGCGCCCGGTGATGCAGGCCACGGCCCTCGGCCGGGGCCTGTCGGTGGTCGATCTGGTGCTCGACCCGAAGACCGGCGACGTCGACCGCAGCCGCACCCTGCACCGCAACCTGCCGGTGCTGAATGCCAGCACCGAGCCCGCGCTGCGCGCCGCCGTGCTGGCCGCCGAGCCGGCACCCTGGCGCGCCGTGCTCGAACGCGCCGTGCCCGACGCGGCGGTGGCCGAGCGCGTGGCCGCTTACGCGCGCGCTGCGGCACCGATCGCCTCACGCGAGGTGGCACGCATCGTCGGCGGCTTTGACCGCACCGGCCGCAGTGATTCCTCGGCCGCGCGCCTGATCGCCGACGCGCAGTGGATGGCCACACGCGCGCCCGACCGGGGCGGCTCGATGCTCGCGCTGATGAACCCCGGCGGCGTGCGCTCGGATCTGGCCTGCCGCGGTACGCCGCCCTGCCCGGTGACCTACGGCGACGTGTTCACCGTGCAGCCCTTCGGCAACAGCCTGGTCGTCATGACGCTCACCGGTGCCGAGTTCCGCAATCTGCTGGAGAGCCAGCAGCCCCCCGGCCGCGAGCGGCCGACGCTGCTGATTCCCTCGGCCTCGCTGAGCTACCGCTGGGTCGCCAGCGCGCCCTTCGGCCAGCGCGTGCAGGACCTGCGCCTGGCCGGCCAGCCGGTTGCGCCGGATCAGCGCGTGCGGCTGACGGTGAACAGTTTCATGGCCGATGGCGGCGACGGCTTTGGCGTGCTGCGCAACGGCCGCGAGCGGCTGGGCGGTGAACTCGACCTCGACGCGCTGGTGACCTGGTTGCAGAGCGGTCCCGCACCGATTGCGACGCCGCGCATCACGCTCGGCGAATAGAACCGCGCAACGCGCACCGTCTCGGTGCGCGTTGCGCCGCCGCGACGGTGCGAGAAGGAACGCGGTGCCTGGTCACCGTGCCGCTGAAGAATCCTGATCCGGCGGCAGGTGTCGTACTGTGCTGACAGGGCACGGGAATTGCTGCCTTGTCTTGATTTCCGGACTGTCTGCTGAACGCCCCCGACGTGTAGCCCCACCGATTCCTGAGGAGCCCTTCCATGCTGCAACCCCTGGTGCCTGGCTTCGGCCGCACGCTCATAAGCCTTGCCGTGGCGGCGGTTGCCGCTGCGGCGATGCCCGCGCTGGCGCAGAACACCACGGCTGCGCTGGGCGGCCGCGTGACGGCCAGCGACGGCGCGCCGGTCGCCGGCGCCACCGTGACCATCCTGCACCGTGAGTCGGGTTCGGCCAACACCGTGACCACCGACGCCGGCGGCCGCTACGTGGCGCGCGGCCTGCGCGTCGGCGGCCCCTACCGCATCACCGCCATGCAGGCCGGCCGCAGCGAAGTGCGCGACGATGTCTTCCTGCTGCTGGCCGAGACCACCAGCCTAGACCTTCGCCTGGCCACACAGGCCGCGACCATCGTCGTCACCGGCCGCGCTGCCACGCCGCTCGACCGCTCGGCGATGGGCGCCGGCACCAGCATCGGCAGCCGCGAGCTGGCCGCGCTGCCCTCGATCGCGCGCAGTCTGCAGGACATCGCAAGGCTGGATCCGCGCCTGTCGCAGACCGAGAAGGACCGCGGCGAGATTTCGGCCGCCGGCCAGAACTCGCGCTACAACTCGATCACCGTCGACGGCGTGCGCATCAACGACACCTTCGGCATCGAGGCCAACAACCTGCCCACGATCAAGCAGCCGATCTCGATCGACGCCATCCAGGCGGTGCAGGTCAACATCTCCAACTACGACGTCACGCAGCAGGGCTACACAGGCGCCAACATCAACGCCGTCACCAAGAGCGGCACCAACGAGTTCAAGGGCAGCGTTTACTACGTCTTCCGCAACGAGTCGATGGTCGGCGACCGCTTCTTCCGTCGCCCCGACCGTTTCGTCACCCCCACGCCGTTCGAAGACAGCACCGCCGGTTTCGTGCTCGGTGGCCCGGTCATCAAGGACAAGCTGTTCTTCTTCGTCAGCCAGGAAAAGCTCTCCAGCAGCCGCAACGCACCCACCTTCGGGCCCATCGGCGCCGGCCTGTCGGACGTGGGCATCACCGCCGAGCAGGTTGCCGCGGCACAGGCGGCCGCACGCGCCAAAGGCCTGGAGATCGGCGACTTCAGCATCACCAACACCGACATCAGCGTGACGGACACGCTGCTCAAACTCGACTGGAACATCAGCGAGCGTCACCGCGCCAACCTGCGCTACACCAAGACCGAGGAGGCCAACCCGATCTTCCCCGGTTACTCGGCCAACAGCTTCTCTTTGTCTTCACGCAACTTCGTCACCGCCAAGACGTTGGAGTCGACGGTCGCGCAGTTGTTCTCTGACTGGACCGACCGCTTCTCGACCGAGTTCAAGCTGTCCAAACGCGACTACACCAGCGAGCCGATCCTCAACAGCCGCCTGCCTGAGGTGCAGCTGGTCTTCACCTCCCCCGCCCCGGCCGGCACCACCACCGGCAACCGCACGCTGCGCTTCGGCACCGAAGAGACACGGCAGTTCAACCGAATCGAGACCGCCACCACCAACGCCTACGCGGCGGCCAACTGGTCGCTCGGTGCGCATGAGCTGAAGTTCGGCCTCGACAACGAGAAGAACGACATCTTCAACGCCTTCGTGCGCCGGGCCTGGGGCCAGTACACCTTCGAGGGCCCGGACCCGGTGGCGCTGTTCACTGCCAACAACCCCACCGGCTACCAGGTGCAACTGCCGCGCGCGGGCTTCGGCCTGATCGACGCCGCCGGTGTCACCTCGTTCAGCAACCTGGGCCTCTTCGTGCAGGACAGCTGGACCATCAACCGCCAGCTCTCGGTCATGGCCGGCGTGCGCGTCGACACGCTGGGCGCGAGCAGCGCGCCGGTCTACAACGCCGCCGCCGAGGCCGCCTTCGGCCTGGACAACCGCAATACGCTGGACGGCAAGCAGCTGGTGCAGCCACGCTTCGGCTTCAACTACCGGCTGGCGCAGGTGGACGGACGCAGCTCGCAGCTGCGCGGCGGCTTTGGCCTGTTCCAGGGCAGTGCGGCTTCGGTCTGGCTGATCAACCCGTACCAGAACACCGGCATGGTGATCAACGACGTCACCTGCTCGCCGACCGCGGCGCTGCGCTGCCCGCCGGGTCTGTTCACGGCCAACATCGACAACCCGGCCGCAATCGCCGGCGTGCCGCCATCGGCCAACGTGGACTTCCTCGCCCCCGGTGCCAGCCAACCAGCGGTGTGGAAGCTCAACCTGGCGTTCGACGCCGAGCTGCCCAACGGCTTCACCGCCGGTGCCGAGTGGCTCTACACGCGCACGAAGCAGGGTCTGAGCTACCGCCACCTGAACCTGGGCAACCCGACGTCCACCGGACCCGACGGCCGCCAGGTGTTCTGGAACGCCGGCGGCCGCAACCCCGCCTGCTGGGACGGCAACGCAGCC
>JBBQOR010000116.1:0-6496 GCA_038331055.1 Burkholderiales bacterium | reverse complement strand
CCGCGATGGTGGCGCGTCGCGACGAATTGCCATCGGCGTTCGCCCGAGGCGGCCCCCAGCCCGGTCATGAGTGCGGCATCGCGCGGTGCGCCGCTCTAACGCAAGCGCGCCCAGCGCAGTTCGATCGTGTCGTTGGGCCATTGCACCGCGCCGACGGTCCTGGCCATCGCCCAGTTCAGCTTGCGCCGGTACAGGGGCACGTAGGGCAGGTCTTCTGCCACCAGCCGCAGCGCGGTCGAGATCAGCGCGCGGCGGCGCGTCAGGTCGGGCTCGACGGCAATGTGGTCGATCAGCACATCCAGTTTCGGGTTGCTGTATCGCCCGGCGTTGAAGGTGCCGCGGCCACTGCGGTCGAAGGTGCGGAAGAGGCCGTTCAGCGAGGCCCAGGCGTCGGGTGCCGGGGTCCAGCCGTACTCGATGAAGCTGGCAGTGCCCTGGCTGAGCTTGGGGAAGAACTGGTTCGTCGGGCTCGAGCGCAGCGTGGTGCGGATGCCCACCTGCGTGAGCATCGCCGCCGCGGCCTGGCAGACGTTCTCGCGCCACGACACGTTGACGCAGTCCAGCGTGATGGCGAATCCGTTCGGGTAGCCGGCTTCGGCCAGCAGGGCGCGGGCGCGGGCCGGGTCGTGGGCGATCGGACGATCCAGATCGGCCGGCGAGCCGTCGATGCGCGGCGACAGGAAGCTGCCGGTCGGCACCGCCTGCCCTCGCAACACCTTGTCGATGATCAGCGGCACGTTGAGGGCGTGCGCCACCGCCAGACGCACCCGCCGGTCCTTGAAGGGGTTGCGGCCCTTCACATCGCTGAACTCGAGTTCGTCGCGGGCCTGGTCGAAGGCCAGGTACTGCTGGCCCAGGTCGGCTGACTGCAGCAGCGTCAGGCGGGGGTCGCGCTGCAGACGCTGGATGTCCTGGTAGGGCGGGTCGAGCACCAGGTCGACCTCGCCCGAGGCCAGCGCTGCCAGCCGCGTGGCATCCGAGCGCACGCTCACGAAGTGGACTTCCGCCACGTTGCCGTGGCGCCTGTCGGCGCGGCCCCAGTAGGCTGGAAAGGCGCGCAGCACGGTGCGCGTGTCGGGCTCGTAGCGCAGCAGCTGGAAGGGGCCGGTGCCGTTGGCGTTGCGCACGGCGAAGGTCTCCTGCTTGCCGTTGAAATCCTGTGCGCGCTCGACGCCGTTCTTCACCGCCCAGGCGCGGTTCATCATCGGCAGGCCCACCAGCCGCTCGGGCAGCACGGCGTCGGGGGTCTCGAGCTGCAGGTCCACCGTCAGCGCATCGACGCGCACCGCTGCGCGCACGCCGCGCAGCTGGAAGGCGCGCTGCGAGGGTGGCGCCAGCGCACGCTCGATCGAGAAGACCACATCGTCGGCGCTGAACGGCGCGCCGTCGTGGAAGCTGACGCCCGCGCGCAGCTTGAAGCGCCAGGTGGTGGGGCCGCTCATCTGCCACTGCGTGGCCAGCCCGGGCTCGAGCTGGAAGTCGGCGTCGCGGTTGACCAGCGAGTCGTAGATCTGGAACACCACGCGCGCGTGGTACAGCAGCGCCAGCGCGTGCGGGTCCATCGTCTGCGGGTCGAAAGCGCTGGCGATGCGCAGGGTCTGCGCGTGGGCGAGCGGGGCGCCTGACCCGACGGCCGTCAGCGCCAGCGCCGCATGCAGCAGCCAGTGCGCGAGGCGGCGGCGCAGGGCGGCCACCGCTCAGCCCAGATGGCGTCCGAAGAAGGCCATCGTGCGGTCCCAGGCCATCTGGCTCCAGGCCGCGTCGTACTGCGTCAGGGCGATGCGGCCGGGGCCCTGCGCGGTCTCGTTGGCAAAGCCGTGGTGCGCCAGGTAGCGGTGGCCGCTGTAGGCCACGTCGGCCGCCTTCAGCTTGGCCTCCAGCGCATCGACGCCGGCGATCGGGAAGGGGTTGTCCTGCTCGGCCCAGTGGGCCATCACCGGCGCCTTGATCTTGCTGGCGTCGACGTACTCCAGCGGCGGGTAGCCGTACCACACCACGCCGGCATCGGCCTCGGGCGCCATGGTCAGCGCCAGCACGGTCAGCGCGCCGCCCATGCAGTAGCCGGTCACGCCCACCTTCGCGCAGCGGCCCTTCAAGTACTGGACGGCGCCGCGCACGTCCTGCGCTGCCGCATCGCCGAAGTTCAGGGCGCCCATCAGGTGGCTGGCCTCTTCGGCCTCGACCGTCGACTTGCCGCGGTACAGGTCGGGCACCAGCGCGCTGAAGCCGGCTGCGGCCAGGCGGTCGGCCACGCCGCGGATCTGGTCGTTCAGGCCCCACCACTCCTGGATGACGACGACGCCGGGGGCGCCGCTGCCCGCGGCTTCGGCCAGATAGCCTTGCACGGTCTGGCCGTCGGGACGGGTGAGTTCGATCATCTGGCCCATGGGTGCTCCTGAGTGGTTGAGGGGTGCGGCGCGCAGCGTAGCACCGGCCCGGCTAGTGCATCGGCGCGGCACTCAGCGCCGCGATGGCGGCCTCCACCCCGCCGCGCGCGTGCGGGATGCCCTGCACGCCCAGCGCGCCTTCGATGCCGGCCAGCGCGCCCAGGATGCCGGCTTCGTTCTGATCGCCCAGATGGCCGATGCGCACCACGCGCCCAGCCAGCGTGGCCAGGCCGCCGGCCATCGCTACCTGGAAGCGCTCGCGCGCCACCGTGCGCAAGGCCTCGCCGTCGTGGCCCGGGGCGAGGTCGATCGCGGTCACGGCCACTGACCGCGCCGATGGCACGCGGCAGTGAAGGCCCACGCCGCCGCCCGCGGCCCAGTGCGTCACCGCCGCATGCACGGCGCCGGCCAGGCGGCGGTGGCGCGCCAGTACCGCCGGCAGCGTCTCCTGCGCAATCAGCCCCAGCGACGCCCGCACGCCCGCCAGCAGCGGCAGCGGCGGCGTGCCGCAGAACTTGCCGTAGCTGTGCGGGGCCACGCGGCGCTGCCAGTCCCAGTACCAGCGCGGTACGGGGTTGTCACGCGCCGAGGCCAGCGCCGCCTGGCCCACCGCCATGAAGGCCAGCCCGGGCGGCACCATCAGCCCCTTCTGCGAGGCGCCCAGCACCACGTCGGCGCCGAGCGCACGCATCGACAGCGGTTCGGCCGCCAGCGAAGCCACCGCGTCGATCACCAGCAGGGCCGGATGGCCGGCGGCATCCAGCGCGCGGCGGATGGCAGCCATGTCGCTGGTGATGCCGCCGGCGGTGTCGGTGTGCACGGCCAGCACGGCGGCGATGCGGTGGTCGCGGTCGTCACGCAAAGCCTGCTCGACGGCGGCGCTGTCGATCGGCTGGCCTTCGGCATGCGGCGTGCCGATCACCTCGGCGCCCAGGCCCGCCGCCATCTCGGCCCAGCCGTTGGAGAAGGTGCCGCCGCCGGGCACCAGCGCCGCACGGCCGGGGCCCAGCAGGTTGGCGACCACCGCCTCCCAGGCGGCGTGGCCGTTGCCGATGAAGAACAGCAGTTCGGCATCGGCCGGTGCATCGACCAGCGCCTTCAGGCCCTGCTCGCAGTCGCCGATCAGCGCCATCACGCGTGGGTCGGCCAGGTCCATCGGCTGCAGCATCAGGGCGGCCAGCACGGCGTCGGGCAGCGGGGTCGGGCCGGGCGAGTGCAGCAGGCGGCGGCCGGGGATGCGGGGGGCGGAGAGGCTCATCGAAGGTTCCATGCCGGCTCAGTTGGGCGGCTTGCAGCGGATGGTAGCGGCGCCGCTGCGGAGGGTCGCGTAAGCTGCATGCATGTTCACCGGCATCGTTCAGGGCGTCGCGCGCCTCAGCGCTCTCAGCACGCGCAGCGGGCTGAGTTCTTTCACGCTTCAGTGTCCGCCCGGCTTTGCGCAAGGGCTTGAGATCGGCGCCAGCGTCTCGGTCGACGGCGTGTGCCTCACGGTCACGCGGCTGATCGGCGACGACGGTGCCGACTTCGACGCCATGGCGCAGACGCTGGCGCTGACCACGCTGGGCGGCCTGCGCGAAGGCGACGCCGTCAACGTCGAGCGCGCGGCGCGTGAAGGCGCCGAGGTCGGCGGCCATCCGCTGTCGGGGCATGTGGACTTCAGCGCCACCGTTCAATCCATCCGCCGGCCCGAGAACAACCTTGTTCTGCGCATCGCCGTGCCGGCGCCCTGGATGCGCTACGTGTTCGCCAAGGGCTACATCGCCGTCAACGGCGCCAGCCTGACCGTGGCCGAGGCGCAGCGCGAACGCGGCGGCAGCGGCTGGTTCGAGGTCTGGCTGATCCCGGAGACGCTGCGCATGACCACCTTCGGCGCGCTGGCCGAGGGCAGCCGGCTGAACATCGAGATCGAGCGTGCCACGCAGGTCGTGGTGGACACCCTGCGCGATGCGCTCGACGAGCGCCTGGGGGCCTTGCTGCCGGCGCTGGAGCAGTTGCTGGCCGAACGCGGCATCAGGCTCGACGAACTGGCGGCGCCCCGCTGACGTCAGCCGGGCCGGCGCTTCAGCGCCAGCCCAAGCAATGCCAGCGCGGCGAACACCGCGCCGGCCAGGAAGGTCCACGCCGGGCCGACGAACTGCCACAGCAGCCCGGCCAGCACGCTGGCCACCAGCATCGCCAGGCCGCTGACCAGGTTGAAGAAGCCGAACGCGGTGCCGCGCAGATCGTCGGGCGCCGCGTCGGCCACCATCGCCGCCAGCAGGCCTTGCGTCATGCCCATGTGCACGCCCCACAGCGCCACGCCGGCGAGCAGGGCGCCCCAGTGCGTGGCACTGGCCAGCACCAGGTCGGCGGCGATCAGCACCAGCAGCCCGCCGGCCAGCAGCGCGCGGCGGCTGACGCGGTCGGCCAGGCGGCCGAAGGGGTAGGCGGTGGCGGCGTAGACCAGGTTCATCGCCACCATCACCAGCGGCACGAACGCCACCGCCACGCCCAGCCCCTCGGCGCGCAGCACGAGGAAGGCCTCGCTGAAGCGGGCCAGCGTGAACACCGCGCCCAGTGCGACGAGTCCCCAGTAAGCCCCTGACAGCCGGGCCAGGGCCTCGCGGCGGATCGGGTTGCGGCGCACTGCGGCGGGTGCCGTCGCCGCGGGTTCACGCAGCCCGAAGGCCAGCAGCGCTACCGACAGCACGGCAGGGATCACGGCCACCCAGAACACCGCGCGGAAGTCGCCCGCCCACAGCAGCATCAGCAGCGTGGCGACCAGCGGGCCGAGGAAGGCGCCCACCGTGTCGAGTGACTGGCGCAGCCCATAGGCCGCGCCGCGCATCGCGCTGGGCGTGATGTCTGCCAGCAGCGCGTCGCGCGGGGCACCGCGGATGCCCTTGCCCACGCGATCGACGAAACGCGCCGCCACCACCACGCCGGCCCCGTTGGCCAGCGCGAAGGCGGGCTTGCTGAGCGCGCCCAGCGCATAGCCCAGCACCGCCAGCCCCTTGCGCCGGCCGAGCCAGTCGCTGAGCGCGCCGGAGAACACCTTGACGATCAGCGCGGTGGATTCGGCGATGCCCTCGATGACGCCCACCGCCAGCACGCTGACGCCGAGCACGCCCACCAGAAACAGCGGCAGCAGGCTGTGCACCATCTCTGACGACAGGTCCATCAGCAGGCTGACGAAGCCCAGCACCCAGACGCCCGAGGGCATGCGGCCGCCGGCCGCCATCGGCGCGTTCACGCCGGCATCTCGGGCCAGCGCGGCGGATGGCTGCCGGGCGGCATCGAGGGTCGCGTCCAGCCGGCCGGGGTGTGCGAGAAGACGGCGGCATGGCGCAGTGCCCGCAATCGGCCGAAGCCGCTGTCGCTGTCTTCTGCGAAGGGCTCGAACGACGGTGTGGCGCGGTCGAACGAGGTCGCGACACGGCCCAGG
Source organism: Burkholderiales bacterium (assembly GCA_038331055.1). GTDB lineage: Bacteria > Pseudomonadota > Gammaproteobacteria > Burkholderiales > Burkholderiaceae_C > Rubrivivax. The sequence goes on along the minus strand of JBBQOR010000116.1, from coordinate 685 downwards.
ACACGCAGCCAGTGGCCGACGCCCGCCAGCGATACGCGCACCTCCCAGCTGCCGCCCTCGACGCGCTGGCGCAGGAGCGCTGCAGAAGCGCCGAAGGCCAGCAGATAGCCTGCCGCGTAGTCGAGGATCTGGATCGGCAGCGCGCGTGGTGCATCGGCGCCGGCCGCAGCGGCTTCGGCGACATTGAAGCCGCTGGCCGTCTGCACCAGCGAATCGAAGCCCCGTCGGCCGGCCCAGGGCCCGCCGAAGCCGTGAGCCGCCAGCGACAGCACCACGATGCCCGGCTTCAGGCTTGCCAGCGCTGGCGGCCCGAAGCCCAGCGCGGCCAGCGCCCCGGGCCGATAGCCGTGCAGGAAGACGTCAGCGCCGGCGATCAACTCGCGCAGCGTGGCGCGACCGGCGTCGGTCTTGAGGTCGATCTGCGCCGAGAGCTTGCCGCGGCTGGTGTGGGCGATGGCGTCGATGTTCGGCAGCGTGGGCGAGTTGACGAGCATGACCTCGGCGCCGTAAGCCGCCAGCGTGCGCCCGGCGACCGGGCCGGCCAGGATGCGCGTCAGGTCGAGCACACGCAGGCCGTGCAGCGGGCGTTGCTCAGCGCGCAGTGGGGGCCAGGGCAGGGCGGGTGCCGCGGCGTCGCCGATGCGCTGGGTGCTGATCGGCGCTTGCCCCGCCAGGGCCAGCGCCT
>JBBQOR010000115.1:0-6537 GCA_038331055.1 Burkholderiales bacterium | reverse complement strand
GGCACCGCGCTGGGGCCTGCGCGGCACCTGGCGCAGCCCTGTCTGGGCGGGCACCGCGTTGGCGCTTGACGACCGTGGCGAGGGTCTGGTGTTGTTGCCAGGCGCGTATGCCACTGGTGCTGCGGCGCAGCCGGCTTCGCGCGTGTTGGCCGCGCGCGCGCGCAGCGACGGCGGCCTCTGGCAATGGGGTGGCTTGGTGGCGGCGCGCCAGTACGCCAGCGACCGCGGCGACAACACCGTGGTGGGCCCCGACCTGGAATGGCAGATGAGCCCCGGATGGCGCCTGCGTGGCCAGTGGCTGCACTCACGCACCACGGCGCTGGACGGCGCGGCGGGGCTCACGCGTGGCCCGGCAGTCGCCGGCGACCGTGTATTCGTGCGCGCATTCCACCAGGGCGACCACACTGAGGCACAGATCGGCATCGACGACATCGGCGCGGGCTTCCGCCATGACAGCGGCTTCGTCAACCAGGTGGGCGTGCGCCGGTGGCACGGGCTCGTCGGCCGGGGCTGGCAGCGCGTCGGGCCATTCAACGAGTTCTGGCTCAACATCGAGTGGGGCCGGGTGCTCGACCACCGCAACGGACAGGTGGTCTCCGAGCACCTGCGGCCAGGCCTGTGGAGCACCGCGGCGCGCAACCTCGAGTGGTGGGCCGAGTGGTACACCCACTCGGTGCTGCGCACGGCATACGACGCGCCGCTGCTACGCGAGAACTACCTGGAGACCGGGCTGGTGATGACGCCGGCGCGCTGGTTCCCGCTGGTCGACGCAAAGCTGACGCTGGGCCAGATTGCCGACACCATGGCCAACGAGGTGCGCCCGGGCGGCAGCGTGAAGCTGACTGCCAGTCTGCGCCCGCTTTCGCGGCTGGAGCTGGAGCCCTCTGTGTCGACTGCATGGCTGCGCCGCGGCGGGCAGCAGACCTACGGCGAGACGGCACTGCAGGGGCTCGGTGTGTGGCACTTCGACGCGCGCCACACGCTGCGCCTGATCGCCGAGCGGCGTGAACTCTCGCGTGACGGCGAGAGCTTCACCGACGGCCGCGCCGCAGTGGCGGTCGAGCGCTCGGCCACCATCACCACCTCGCTCACCTATAGCTGGCGCGAGAGTGCCGGCACCCGGCTGTACATCGGCGCCAGCCGCGCGCAGCAGCGCGAACCGCGCACGCCCGCAGGCACAGAGGTCTTCGTCAAGTTGCAGATGGATGCCGAAGACGCCCGCGGCTGGATGCGCCCGCGCTGAGCGGCTTCAGTCGCGCAGGCCGACGACGAAGCTGCACACCGTCGCGCAACTGCCGCCGATGTTCAGGGTGGCAAAGGTGCTTGCGCCCTCGACCTGACAGTCGCCGGCGTGGCCGCTGACCTGCCTCGCGGCGTCCAGCAGCATGCGCGCGCCGGTGGCGCCCACCGGGTGGCCGAGACCGATCAGCCCACCGCTCGGGTTGACCGGCAGGGCACCGCCGGGCTCGATCAGCCCGCTGTCCACCGCCTCGCCGCTGCGCCCGGGCGCGGTGAGGCCGAAGTGGTCGATGGCCATGAACTCCCGCGTCGGGCCCCACGCCGGCGTCGGCCAGCGTGCCCTCGGTGGCCTCGAGGATCATGTGTGACAGGTCCTGGCCGTGGCGCGACCAGACCTTGGCGAAGTCGGTCTGGTAGCCGCCGAGGATGAAGGTGTGCGTGGTCATGTCTTGTTCACTCCTCTTGGCTCCAACCGTCGATGCGCGGGGCACCGATCCAGCAGCCGTGAAAGCCCACCGGCACATGGCGCGGCAGCAGCATCTGCGCGATCGGGCCGGGGCTGAGGTCTCGCGCGTCGAAGACATCGAGCGTCTGCCGCCCGGTCTGCGCGTCGAACTGGAAGCTGATCAGATAGCCGTGGTCCTCGGATTCGGGCGCATCCGCTGCGGCGAACGCGGGCTCGCTGTACCAGCTGTGCTCGGGGCTGTCGCTCCAGGCTGAAAGCGTGCGGCCGCTGTCCAGGCACAGCTTGCGCAGCCCGCTCCATTGCAGGATGCGGCGTTGGTCCTGATCGGCCAGCCAGGCGAATCGCGTGCGCTGCCCGCTCAGCGCCGCGTTGATGCACGGGAACTCGAGGTTGTGCCCGGCGTCGAGCGGCGCCTCCTCGGCGTGCCCGGTGTCCAGATTCATGCGCCAGCGCCACAGCCGCGCCGTCATCACCAGATCTGCCACGTTGCGCGCGGTGCGCATGGCGTCGACTTCGCCGCGGGCATCGGTGGCCGGCATGTAGCGGCAGCCGATCATCTCGACCCAGCGCCCGCGCGCATCCTCGCTGTCCCAGGCATTGACCACGTGATAGATGTAGCAGGGCGAGAACTCGAACCAGCGGATCGAGTCACCCGCCCCGTGGCGCGGCAGCAAGCCCAGGCGCGTCGGCAGCGACGTATGAAAGGCCAGCTTGTGGCGCCCCAGCGCCATGGCGGCCACGTCGTTGAACAGCGGCAGGTCGTGCAGCACAGAGTAGCGCTGGGTGATCGCCATGTCGTGCGGCAGGCGCGGGCCGGGCAGGGTGATCGGCACCCGGTGCACGAGCCGTCCTTCGGCGTCGAGCACGCCGTAGTGCATGGTCGGCGATTCGTTGCCGTACTCGAAGAACATCAGCTCGCCGGTCGCCGCATCCACCTTGGCATGCGCCGAGATGCGCGCCTGCGCCGCCGCCAGCGCCGGCTGGCGGCCGAGCGTGCGCAGCGTCACCGGGTCGATCTGGTAGGCGTCGCCGCACAGGTACCACAGCACCAGCGCTCGGCCGGCGTGGCCGATGACGTCGGTGTTGGCGCTGTCCTTCAGCGGCCGGTCGTTGCGCCCGGGCAGGGTTTCGCGGATGCCCCAGTAGGCGGCCGCGCCGGCTTCGCTCTCGCGCTGCCAGTCTTCGGTGCGCACCCAGCGGTTGCGCACGGTGACGCGGCCGGCGCGGAACTCTGCGGCGTGGACCATGCCGTCGCCATCGAACGGGTGGTAGCGGCCCAGCGGCGCAAAGCGCGGGTTCGGGCCGGTGCGCAGGTAGACGCCGTTCAGGTCTGCCGGGATTCGGCCGTGCAGCAGCGGCAGGTCGGTGAAGGTGGACTCGTCAGAGATCGGCGCGAAGGCGCCGCTGAGAAGCGGGCCGTGTCCTTCGCCGAAGGGGGCGAACTCCTCTGCGCGCACGGAGGCGTTCATGCGCTGGCTCCTGGGGGCGCCGGGCGGCGCGACTGCGCGATGCGAAAACGTCCGGCCACGAAGCTGAGGTCGGTCAGGCTGGCGTTGCCGGCCGGGTTCAGGCCGGTGACGTGATAGTCGCTGTAGGCCGCAGCAAAGTTCAGCGGCATCGGCCCGGTGAGGTTGATGGTGAGTTGTGCGCCCGCGTGCGCGTAGGCCTGCTCGGCACGCTCGATGAAGGCCTCGTCGCGGCTGTAGACAAAGGCGGTCAGGCCGCCGTGCTGCTTGACGTCGCGCGTGGCCTGGGAGAGTGCGTCGTCGGCGTCGTGGCACTCGATGACAAAGCCCACCGGCCCGAATCGCTCTTCGCCGTATAGCGCACCGTGGCGGGTGTCGGTCTGCACCAGCAGCGGCGTGCAGGTGCGGGCGTTCGCGAAGCCAGGGTGGATGTAGGACGAGGGCTCGAGCAGCACCCGGCCGCCGCGCGCGCCCTCGTCGCGCATCTGTGCGACCAGCGCCAGCGTGGCCGGCGACTGGATCGCGGCGAGGATCATCGAGGCCCGTTTGGCATCGCTGCCGACGGCGGCGATGGCCGCGGCCAGCCGCTCGCCCACCTCGCCGAAGGGCACCCGGCCCTGCGGCGTGATCACCCCGCGGCGCGGCACGTAGACGTTCTGCGGGCTGGTGCACATCTGCGCGCTGAACATGCACATGGTGGTGGCCAGCGAGCGCAGCGCAGCGTCCAGGTCGTCGGCCGACTCCAGCAGCACGGTGTTGCAACCGGCGGTCTCGGTGAACACCAGCGCCGGATGGGCGTGGCGCTCGACCCAGGCGCCAAAGGCTGCGCTGCCGGTGAAGTCGACGATCGCCGTCTGCCGGTGCTGTACCAGCACCTTGCCCAGCGGCGCCTCGCGGCTGTCCACGGCCAGCGTGACCAGGTTGGGGTCGTGGCCGGCCTCGGCCAGCAACTCGCGCAGCACGCGCACCGTGATCGCCATCGGCAGCACCGAGCCCGGGTGCGGCTTGACGATCACCGCGTTGCCGGTGGCCAGGCTCGCCATGATGGACGGCCAGGCGTTCCAGGTGGCGAAGCTGGCGCAGCTGAAGCACACCGCCACGCCTCGCGGCATTGCGCGGTAGGTCTTGTCGAGCACGATCTGCGTGCTGCCGAAAGCACGCGACCAGCGCGCGGCGGGCGTGACCGCGCGCAGCGCCTGCGCCGCGTAGACCAGTGCTTCGATGCCGCGGTCAAGCGCGTTCACGCCCGAGCCGGCATAGGCCATGTTGGCGCTCTGGCCGGCGGTGTGCATCACCGCCTGCTGCAGCTCGAACAGGTGCTCGCGGTACAGGCGGTCCAGCGCTTCGAGCAGCACGCCCAGACGGGCCTCAGTGCCGGCCGCGGCCCAGCCCGGGATGGCGCGTGTGGCCGCGCTGAACAGCACATCGACATCGGCCTGCGGGTACAGGATGCCCAGCGGCTCTTGCGTGTAGGGCGACACCTCCTGGCCCAATCGGCCGATGCGTCCGGGCTGCTCGAGCGCGAAGTCGCGGCCCAGTTGCGCCTGGAAGGCAGCCAGTCCCCGTGCACTGGCGGCCGCGCTGTCGGGGTACCCGGCGGGCATCTCGGGAAAAGGGCTCCAGCAGTGCCGCTCGCGGCAGGCGCGCCCGGCGCGCTCGAAGCGTTCTTGATGCTTGTCGAACAGCGCCTGGCTCATGGCCGCGCCCGCATCCAGATCAGCCGGTGGTGACGCGCGATGGATGTGCCCGGCAGCGTGTCGCTGGCCGACAGAATCAGCCGGCCTTCGCCATCGAACCCGACGTTGCGCACCTGCACCGAGCCGACGAAGTTGGGGTTCAGCGCATGCCTGACCTGATGCGCCACCTGCAGCCCGCCAGGCATGCTGGCGTCGCGCTGCAGCGTGTACGGGCCAGCGTACTGGAAATGGCTCTCGAAGGCGGCCAGGCGTTCGGCCTCGGGCGCCGAGCGCACGCTGTCGCTGGACAACCGCGCGCGTGCGCTGCGCGAGATGCAGGCGCTCATGAAGCCGTCGGCGGTGTAGACGATCAGGCCTTCGGCATCGGCGCCGTAGGGCAGGGTGGCTGGCCGGCCGTCGCTGTAGGCGATCTCCCAGCGCACCAGTTGCCAGCTGCCGAGCAGCGGGTTGCTGTCGGCGTTCACTGGACTACCCTCCGTGCTACGCGCTCCGGGATTCGCGCTCGGGAGCGGCCCGGCGCGCTCATGCCGGCACCGCGGTGCTGGCGCGCCAGCCGGCAAAGCGCGTCTGTGCCTGCAGGAACTCGGCTTCGATGCGATCGACCATCGCCGCCACGGGCTCCACGGCGTGGATGCCGCCGACGCCCTGGCCCGCGGCCCACACATCCATCCACTTCTTCGCCGAGATGGACGTGTTGCTGTTGTAGTTGCGTTCGGGCGCGGCGGGCAGCGCATCGGGGTCGAGCCCGTTGGCGCGCAACGAAGGCTTGAGCCAGCTGGCCGGCGTGCCGGTCAGGCCGGCGCTGACGATCAGGTCATCGACCGTGCTGTCGACCAGCATCTGCTTGTACTCGGGCCGCGCCATGCTTTCGGCGGCGGCGATGAAGCGCGTGCCCATGTAGACATAGTCGGCACCGGCGGCGATGGCGCCGGCCAGGCCCCAGCCGTCGCTGATGCCGCCGCCGATGACGATCGGGCCGTTGAAGAACTCGCGCACTGCGCTGACGAAGGCGAAGGGGTTCAGAGATCCGGTGTGCCCGCCGGCGCCCGAGCACACGCAGGCCAGGCCGTCGGCGCCGGCCTCGACGGCCTTCTTCGCCAGCGTGAGGTTGATGACGTCGGCGAACACCTGCCCGCCGTAGCCGCGCACGACCTCGATCGCCGGCTTCGGGCTGCCGAGCGCAGTCACCACCACCGGCGGCTGGTAGCGCGCCAGCAGCGCCAGGTCTTGCGGCAGCCGCTCATTGGAGCGGTGCGTCACCAGGTTGGCGCACCACGGCGCGACGGTGCCCGCGCCCTGCTCGTCGCGGGCACGCGCCAGGCCTTCCGTGATGCGGCGCATCCACTCGTCGAGCACCTCGATCGGCCGGGCGTTGGGGGTGGGGAAAGCGCCGACGATGCCGGCACGGCAGGCCGCCACCACCAGCTCGGGGCCGGAAACCAGGAACATCGGTGCGGCAAAGAGCGGCAGACGCAGCGGGGACAGTGCAGGGACGGCGGTGCGTTCGCGCAGGGGGCTCATCAGGCGGCTCTCGGCTACTCGGCCGCCTTGAAGCCCGAGATGCGCACCGCCTCGCCCCAGCGCTTCGACTCTGCCTGCATGAAGCGGGTGAACTCTTCAGGCGTGGAGGGCAGCGGCTCGAAGTCCATCGCGCGCCACTGGTCGCGGA
>JBBQOR010000114.1:0-6539 GCA_038331055.1 Burkholderiales bacterium | reverse complement strand
CGATATCCGGCACCCTCAGGAGCATCGAGAGCTTGGTGAAGTCGATCGAGCCGGACATCGAAGTCGTGGCGGTTTAGGACGACATGCAAGAAGAAAACACCTTATGAAACCCACGCACGATGCATTGCTGGAACGCTTTCGGCAGGGTTTTCCCAAGGCCACGATCCAGATCGAGGACGAGAGCCATTTGCACGCCGGCCACGCCGGCGCCTCGGGTGGCGCTGGTCACTTTCGAGTCCGGGTGATTGACGCCAGATTCAATGGGTTGCAGCGCATCGCCCGGCACCGGCTGGTCTACGACGTCTTGTCCGACTGGATGCCCGCGCGGGTGCACGCGCTGAACATCATCGCCATGACGCTGGAAGAAGCCGAGGGGCTTGCTGACCGCCCCGCAGCGTCTCTCTAATCAGGTGTTGCTCACTGACGTCCTTGATTCTTCGCGAAACTCAGAGGTACTCGTCACTGATGCGCATGCGGTCGACGGCCTGAACCGTATCGCTGCAGCGAGGGCTGAATTGCAGCGTCGGGGGAGCAATGACTTAAACCGCGAAGCTGACCGCGTGCCGATCAAAGCATACACATGGAGTCGGGATTGGGTACCGAAGCTGCGGGAACCGCGCCGCTCGCCTAACTGGCACCGCACTTAAAGTCGCGCGGTGATTGCGCTTCGAGGCTTCGCCATTCTCTTGTTGCTGCAGGCCGCGGGCGAGGCTCTAACCCGTGCACTCGGCTGGCCGTTCCCGGGGCCGGTGGTTGGACTGGTGCTGTTGTTGCCGGCCTTGTCCATCGCCGCCGTGCGCGAGCCGGTGGCCGCCGCGGCCAACATCCTGTTGACCCACTTGTCGCTGTTTTTCGTACCGGTCGGTGTGGGTGTCATCACCCACTTGGCGCTGGTGATGCAGCACGGCCTGCCGCTGCTGGCGGTGATTGTGCTGTCCACCTGGATCGGCCTCGCGGTGACGGCGCTGGCGCTGCGCGCCCTGCTCGCGCGATATTCTTCCGCCGAGGTGCCGCATGACTGAGTTCGTCCAGTTGTGGGTCTACCTGTCGTCGACGCCACTGTTTGGGTTGACCGCCACGCTGGTCACCTACGTCCTCGCACACGCGGTCTACGACTTCTTCGGACGCGCGCCTTGGGCTAACCCGGTGCTATGGTCGGTGGTCGTGCTCGGTGCCGTACTGCTGGCCACGCATACGCCCTACCCGACCTACTTCGCCGGCGCACAGTTCGTGCACGTGCTGCTCGGCCCCGCGGTCGTGGCGCTGGCCTGGCCGCTGTGGCTGCGTCGCGCCGAACTGCGAACGCGCGGCGTGGCGCTGCTGATCGCCGCGCTGCTCGGCGGCGGCGCGGCGGGCGGCAGCGCGGTGGCACTGGCCTGGGCCTTCGGCTTACCGCAGGACGTGATGCTGTCGCTGGCGCCGAAGTCCGTCACCGCGCCGGTGGCGATGGGCATCGCCGAACGGCTCGGGGGCATCCCCGCGCTCGCCGCGGTCTTTGCCGTCATCACCGGCATGGTCGGCGCGTTGAGCGCCAAGTACCTGTTCGACCTGCTGGGCATCCGCGACTGGGCGGTGCGCGGCTTCGCGCTGGGCACCGCGTCGCACGGCATCGGCGCAGCACGCGCAATGCAGGTGCATCCGGACGCCGGCGCCTACGCGGGCATAGCGCTGGGCTTGCAGGTGCTGGTCGCGTCGCTGTTGATGCCGGTGGTCGCGCGCTGGCTGCAGGGTTGACGCACCCATGGCGTCCGCGCAGACAGCGTTGAGATCATGAGTGGCAAAAACTGGGGGCCAAGTCTGAGAGTTCAAACGGCAAGGAGATTGATCCAGTCGTCGTCAATGGCCAGGTTCGGCCCTTAGCAATGGCGAAGAGAAATGCCCTGAGCAGACCGCGATTCTGGCCATGCTCAGTGGATAGGGGTAGGAAACGTTGCTCGCCGTTCCCACCCTCCGAACCCGCTGTGAAGTTCTTCCTCGACGGGCTCTCCAGTCAGTTGTTTCCGCACCGGGATCGGCGCGCCACTTGATGAGCTGCGGACATTGTGAACAGCCCAAGATTGGCGAAGAAAGAATTTGGCCATTGTTTTTTGATCGTTCAGACATCGCCCCTGACCCGGTCGGTGCTTATGTTTTTACAACATCGCTCGCAGCCAGCGGCGAACAAAGCCGTCGATGGACGAGAACGTGAAGCGATGAGCCTGATTGAATTAGGCGCACCAACCCTTCAAGGTTGGGTTCAGCGACGCAATGACGCTCTCGATGGAACCGCCTCGATTGCGCGGCGTGCGGGCACGAACCTTATCCCGTACCGCCATCAGACTTTTCTTGCATTCCAAACGACGCCCGGCTACCAACCGGTACCCCAGAATCTCGAAATCTTGGCCGTCTTCCCGGGGCGGCCTCGAACCTGAAGTGCAACTCCCACCAGCGTAAGGTGTGCAGATGGAACAGACGACACAGTACCGCCAGCTTCAGCACGAGGACCGGATGACGATAGCGAGCATGAAACAGCAGGGGTCCAGCGCCCGGGCCATAGCCCGGGCGCTGGACCACAGCCCATCGACCGTGGCGCGCGAGCATGGGGGTAACACCTTGGCGGACCTGCCGTAGGGCTCGCACACGGCGCAGGTCTGCTGCACGAGCTGACGCGCAGCTGCGCGTCCTACAGGCAAGCTTGACTTCGACGGCGTGGGCTGGGGCATCGTCAGGGCAATGCTCGACTGGACGTGGTCGCCGCAGCAGATCGCGGAGACCGCTCGAGCGCGGAAGCCGCTCCTGACCGAGCAGCGCACCTCCGGGCTTTGTCAGTCAGCATGACTCTTGCTGAAGCCGCGCCGCGCGTCGCGTGTCGCTCCCAGACTGGCGGTTGAGCGTCTGCAGTTCGTTTTCAACATGACGGTTCGGCTCTTGGTTTGAACGACGGTTATTCGACCGAGGGCACTTCCGGTATGGGTCGCGAGGCACCCTGCGCCAGCCGCGTCAGCCTGCCCAGGAGCGGGCACATGCTCGGCTCATCGGCTCATCGGCTTCTCGACGATCGTGACACCGCGTGTCCGCAAGGCCGCGTCGCCATAGCCATTGGGCCTGATCGCGGTCGCAAATCCGTAGCATTGGCGCCAAGGTAAAAGGCGAATGCAGTCCGGCAACTCAGGCCTTGTCGCCGCAGCACCTCGCGCAGCCCGTTGAGTGGCATGCAGAATCCGGGGGTCAGTCCTTTCGCGCGTCGGGTTCGTCGACGCGATGGTGGGCTGGATCGACAAAGACACGATTAGTCTCCATGAATCAAAACCTTGGCCTGTGGCGTCTGAGCGTGGCGCCGATGATGGACTGGACCGACCGACACTGCCGCTTTTTGCACCGTCAGATCACGCGGCACGCACGGCTGTATACCGAGATGGTGACCACCGGCGCGCTGCTGCATGGTGATGTACCGCGCCATCTGGACTTCGACGCAGCCGAGCATCCACTCGCACTGCAACTCGGTGGCAGCGAGCCCGATGCGCTGGCCGCCTGCGCGCGGCTGGCAGCGCAGTGGGGCTACGACGAGATCAACCTGAACTGCGGCTGCCCCAGCGAACGCGTGCAGCGCGGCGCTTTCGGTGCCTGCCTGATGGCCGAGCCCGAACTGGTGGCCGATGGCCTGAAGGCGATGCGCGATGCGGTGTCGCTGCCGGTGACGGTCAAGCACCGCATCGGCGTCGACCGCATCGAGCGCTATGGCTTCGTGCGCGACTTCGTCGGCACGCTGCACCACCGCGCAGGATGCACGGTGTTCATCGTCCACGCGCGCAACGCCTGGCTGCAGGGCCTGAGCCCGAAGGAGAACCGCGAGGTGCCACCGCTTCGACATGACTTCGTCGTGCAACTCAAGCACGACTTCCCGGCGTTGCACTTCGTGGCCAACGGCGGCATCGCAGGCGACGCGGCGATCGAACAGCACTTGCAGCAGGTGGACGGCGTGATGGTCGGGCGCGACGCCTACCACCACCCCTGGAGCATGGCCGACTGGGACCGCCGCTTCTTCGCCAGCACGGCGCCCGCGCCCGAGCGCGAAGTGGTCGAGCAGGCGATGGTGGCCTACATGTCGCGAAGCGCCTTGCGCGGCGTGCCGTGGGCGGCGGTGTCGCGCCACATGCTGGGGCTGTGGAATGGCACGCCGGGCGCGCGCCGCTGGCGCCAGGTCTGGAGCGACCATCGGCTGAAGGCACTTGCGCCGGCCGCCGTGGCGGCGCGCGCGTCGGCCGCGCGGCTGGACGCCTTGCGCGAGGCGGCATGAAGGTCGACGGCATCGGTCGCCGCAGCCTGCACACCGACCCGGCCGGCGACGCGGTGTGGGTGATCGACCAGCGCCGGCTGCCGTTCGACTTCGACGTGCGCCGGCTCACGCTGCTGGCCGAAGTGCAGCGCGCCATCGCCGAGATGTGGGTGCGCGGCGCACCGCTGATCGGCGTGGCCGCCGCCTATGGCATCGCACTGGAGTGCCGCCGCGATGCCTCGGACGCGGCGCTGCATGCCGCCAAGGCCAGCCTGGATGCGGCGCGGCCGACGGCCGTGAACCTGGCCTGGGCCAGCGCCCGAATGCTTGGGTTGCTGCTGGCAATGCCGCCGGCTGAACGTGCGGCCGCCGCCTGGCAAGAAGCCGGCGCGATGGCCGACGAAGATGTGCGCGTGAACCAGGCCATCGGCCGCCACGGGCTGGCGCTGCTCCGGGCGCTGAGCCAGCGCAACGGCGGCCGGCCGCTGCAATTGCTGACGCACTGCAACGCGGGCTGGCTGGCGACGGTCGACTGGGGCACCGCGACCGCACCGATCTACGCCGCGCACGCCGAAGGCCTGCCGGTGCACGTGTGGGTGGACGAGACGCGGCCGCGCAACCAGGGCGCCGCACTGACCGCCTGGGAACTGGGGCAGCAGGGCGTGCCGCACACGCTGATCGCCGACAACGCGGGCGGCCACCTGATGCAGCGCGGGCAGGTGGATGCGGTGATCGTCGGCTGCGACCGCGTCAGCGCGCGCGGCGATGTAGGCAACAAGATCGGCACCTACCTCAAGGCGCTGGCGGCGCACGACAACGGCGTGCCTTTCTACGTGGCGATGCCGCTGTCGACACTCGACCTGTCGATTCAGGACGGCATGACCGAGGTGCGCATCGAGCAGCGCAGCGAGCGCGAGGTGACGCACCTGTGGGGCCGCACACGCGGTGGCGAAGTACTGGAGGTCGAGCTGGCGCCCACCGGCACGCGGGCGGCGAACCCGGCCTTCGACGTCACGCCGGCGCGCCTGGTCACTGGCCTGATCAGCGAGCTGGGTGTCGTGCCCGCCAATGCCACGGCGCTGGCTGCGCTGGCAGCGCAATCACGGGAGCCGACGTGACCGAGCCCGCGCTTGCCGATACCGACTTGCGCGCCGCCGCGCTGCGCGCGGTGCAGCGGCTGGATGCCCTGGGCCTGAACCGCGGCAGCACCGGCAACCTGAGCCTGCGCGCGGGCGCCAGCGAGGGCGCGGGCGAAGGCAGCTTCTGGATCACACCCACCGGCACGCCCGCCGCGGCGCTGGCTGCCGAAGACTTCGTGCTGCTGGACTGCGACGGCGCGGTGCAGCGCGGCGCCTGGGCGCCCTCCACCGAGTGGCCCTTCCACGCGGCGATCTACCGCGCGCGCCCCGGGATGCGGGCGGTCGTGCACCTGCATTCGCCGCATGCCACCGCGCTGGCCTGTCTGCGCCGGCCGCTGCCGGCCTTCCACTACATGGTGGCGGTGGCCGGCGGCGACAGCGTGCCTTGCACGCCGTACCACCTGTTCGGCACTGCGGCGCTGTCGCAGGCCGTGGCGCAGGCTTTCGCCGATCGAAACGCCTGCCTGATGGCCAACCATGGGCTGGTGGCCGGCGGCGAGTCGCTGGCCCAGGCGATGCAGGTGGCGCTGGAAGTGGAAGCGCTGTGCGGCATCTATCTGCAGGCGCTGGCCGTGGGCCCACCGGCGCTGCTGTCGTCCGAACAGATGGCCGAGGTGATCGAGCGCTTCAAGACCTACGGCCGGGCGCGGCGGGCCTGAATGCAGCAGATCGGGCAGGTCCGCGAACGGCTGCGCGCACTCGGCGCCGGGCCCCGGCACGAGGCCCATGTGCTGCGCCGGTGGTTGCACGCGCTGGCCCAGGACAGCGGCAGGCGCCGCATCGACGACTGGTTGCCGAAGGCGCTGCGTGAAGACTTGCCTGGGCTTGTCGAAGCGCTCGGCGCGCTGGCCACCCTGCACAGCCAGCACGCGGGCGAGGACGGGTCGGCGCGACTGCTGGTGCGCCTGGCCGACGGCCAGACGGTGGAGAGCGTGCTGATGCCGCCCGGCCGCACACCGGGGTTGTGCATCAGTACGCAGGTCGGTTGTGCGGTGGGCTGCGTCTTTTGCATGACGGGGCAGGGCGGTCTGCTGCGCCAAATGGGCAGCAGCGAGATCGTCGCCCAGGTGGCGCTGGCGCGCGCGCTGCGGCCGGTGCACAAGGTGGTCTTCATGGGCATGGGCGAGCCGGCGCACAACCTCGAC
>JBBQOR010000113.1:0-6581 GCA_038331055.1 Burkholderiales bacterium | reverse complement strand
GCTGGGCGGGTGAGCACGTGCGTGCGCAGGCCGGCCGCAGCGGACCCTCGCTCCTGATGAGCGAGCCGGACCCGTTCGAGAGCGAGCCGCTGGCCGCGCCGCGTCTTCATGCAATGCAACCCGCCGGCGCGGCACAAGACGCGGCGACGGCGTTGAAGCCCGCGCCGCTGCATATCGAGTACACGCATACCCGCGTGCGTGCCGACGCCTGGGCGCGGCTGCAGTTGCGCCCGGGGGTGGTGCGCCGCGACCGATCATCGCTGGCAGAGACCTTCAGGATGCTGCGCACGCAGGTGATGCAGCGCCTGCGCCAGGATGGCCACAACCTGCTGGCCGTGACGAGTGCGCGACCGACCGGGAGCAAGTCACTGACCGCGCTGAACCTGGCCTTGACGATTGCGGCCGAGTACGACTCGGCCGTGCTGCTGGTCGACGCCGATCTGAGCGGACAGGGCGTGCAGCGCCTGTTCGGCTTGCCCGAGTTGCGTGGCCTGGGTGAGCACCTCAGCCAGGGCGCGCCGCTGGCCGATCTGCTGCTGAACCCGGGTGTCGAACGCTTCGTGCTGCTGCCTGCGGGCCAGGGCGCGGGCGTGGATTCGGCCGAGTTGCTGGCCACCCGGGCGGCGCAGCAACTGGTGCAGGAATTGCGCCAGCGTTACGCCGACCGCATCGTCATCTTCGACCTGCCGGCGCTGCTTGACCGCGCCGACGCGGTGACCTTCCTGCCGCAGATGCAGGCCACGCTGATGGTGGTCGAGGAAGGCCGCACGGCGCTGAGCGACCTGGAGACGGCCACCGAACTGCTGACGCCGTTCAACCTGATCGGATCGGTGCTTAGCCCGCCCGCCGAGCCCTCGCGGCGGTGGCCTTGGTCCCGCAGGCCGGCGCGCGATGGATGAGCCTGACGCCAGCGCCGGCACCCGTTCGGCGCAGGCGCGGGTGAGTGAACTGTCATGTCGTGCCCGTAACCTGACCAGATCGCCGGGCCAGTGGGCGTGTCGCCTGCGCCCGGCCCTTCACTCGTTTGCGGGCCTCCTGCCCGCCATGTCGCGCATGCCTGAACACACCCGCCGCCGATCGCTGTTGTCCACCGCACGGGCGGGCCTGGTCGCCCTGGTCGTCGGCTTCGCCGCTGCCGGTTGCGGCGGCGGCGGCGACAACGCCGCGCCGGGCTTCACACCACCTGCCACGGGCCTCTACAGCTGGGTCCTGAAGACGCAGGGCAGCGCCGCTGCGCCACGCTTCGGGCTCTCGCTGATCCATCCGCAAGCCCCGGGCGACGAGTACCTGGTGGAGCCGCCCAGCGCAGTGCTCGGCGATGTGCGGCTCGTCACCACCGGCAGCGTCGAGGCGGTCACGGCACGGGTCACCGGGCTGCGTGCACACACGCTGCTGTACGTCGCCGCGGGCGACGTGCGGGCGCTGCCGCTGGACGCCAACGGCAGCGCGCCCGCGTCACGGGTGCGGCGCGCGCAATCGACCACAGTCTGCCGCTTCGTCGAAGGCATCGACGCGAACGACCATGCACAGCCCTTCAACTCGCGTTTCGTGCTGCGCACCGCGGGGGCCGACGGGCGCTGCGACAGCGCTGACGACGGGCAGGCGGAACTCACACTCGACAGCAGCGGCACACCCCGGCTGAACAGCCTGAGCGAAGGCCCGCTGGCCGCCGCGCGCGACCCCGCCACGCTGGCGCCGCGCGGCTGGATCTACGCCAACCGCGTGGTCTTCTGGACACCGCCCGCCGGCGGCGTCGGCAGCACGGCAAACCTGCGCTCGGCGGGCGAGCCGGCGTTCACCAGCGTGCTGCTGTCGGCGCCCAACGCAGCGCTGCTCGACGACGGGCAACGGCTCGCCCTGATGGACTTCGGCAGCGCCGCCAGCGTGTCCGTGCGGCCGCTGGACAGTGCCCTGACCGGGGGCGGCAGCTGGCAGCCGATGGGCTTCGACGGCGACAGCTTCTATGCCTTTCGCAACAGCACCAATACCAACGCCGGCCGCTGGAGCGTGCTCAAGGTGGTGCGCGCCAGCGGCAGCGCCAGCGTGCTGGCCGCCGGAGACGGCGCCATCAGCAACACCGCGATGGGCACCACGCGGCTGTACGCCAGTGTGCTCGGCCTGCAGGGCAACCGCCTGCTGTCGATCGGCAAGAGCAGCCCCGGCCAGGTACAGACGCTCGAATCGACACCGGGCACAACGCTGAGCATCGTGCTGGCCAGCGCCAACGCGGTGCATCAGGTGTTCCGCGCCGTCAACATCGGCAGCGCCAGCGTCGGCTACGCGATCGAGTTCATCGACGAAGCCGGCACGCGGCTGTACAGCACCAGCAGCGGCGGCTACCCGCTGCTGCAGCCCGAGGCCACGACCCGCTTCTTCAGCACCAGCGAGAACCGGGCGCGGTTCGTCTTCGTCAGCGGCTTCGGCTCGCGCGGTTTCGGCGACACCACGCTGATCTCCTACGACACCGCGACGCGCAGCGCCACCACACTGGGCCCATTGCCTGGTGTGTCGGCGTTCGGCCAGGACATCGTCTACGCCAACACCACCAGCGGCCCGGGCAGCTTCTTCGGCCTGTACGTGGCTCGGCTGCTGGACGGCAGCGTGCAGGACACGGGTGCCCAGGTGCTCAGCTTCGAGGTCGGGGTGGCCAACAGCCTGAAGGCCACGACCGTGCAGCGCTGAGCGCGGCGGGCAAAGGTGTTGGCCGCACCCACCCACCGCGTGGTGCAGATCATCCCCTGCGGCGTTGGGGGCGTGCGCGACTGCGCGATGGCGCTTCACGAGGCGTGGCAGGTGGCCGGATTCGACTGCCGCGTGTTGCCGTTGGTGCGCCTCGACACCAGCCCGACGAGCCTGGCCGACTGGTCGACGGGTGCGTCGGTTTCAGCGCTGGACTCTACGGTGGTGCTGCACTTCTCCGGCTACGGCTACGCCCGGCGGGGGCTGTGCGGCTGGCTGGTGCGGGCGGTGCGGCGCTGGAGGCGTGAGCTGTCGCCGCCGCCGCGCATCGTCGTCGTGTTCCACGAACTGTTCGCCAGCGGCCCGCCGTGGCGCTCGGCCTTCTGGCTGTCGGGCGTGCAGGAGCGCATCGCGCAAGAACTCGCGGTTCTGGCCGACGCCTGCTGGACTTCCACCGCCGCCCATGCGCAGTGGTTGACGACTCACGGCGCAGCCGGCAAGCCGATGCATGTCGCCCCCGTCTTCAGCAACATCCCCGACCGCCGGGCTGCCGCGCCGTGGGCCGAGCGAAGCAACCGACTGATCGTCTTCGGCGGAGAAGCCAGCAGGCGACGCGCGCTCGATGCGCTGCAGCGCAGCGCGCTCGCTCGGCAGTTGTTGCCCGCACTGGGCATCGATGAACTGATCGAGGTGGGCGCAGGCCACGCAGGTCGGCGTGCCGGCGGCATCCGGCACGAGTTCGCGGGGCATCTCGAACCCACGGCAATCAGCGCGCTGCTGCAAGGCAGCCGCTTCGGGCTGATCGCCTATCCACGCCATCTGCTGGCCAAGTCGTCGGTGTTCGCGGCCTACGCCGCCCACGGCTGCGCGCCGATCAACCTGGAGCTCAGCGGCGACGACGCCGACGGCCTGCGCGCCGGCAGTCACTTCGTCTGCGCGCACAGCTTCGAGACGCTGCGCCGGAACCCGCAAGACGCCCAGGCGATCGGAGCGCGCCTTCGAGCCTGGTATGCGCCGCACCGGCTGTCGATCCAGGCGGCTGCGCTGGCTGCGCTCGGTGCGATGGAAGTCGGGCACTGAGGCCGGCGCCGGCCGGGGCGCGGCCCCAGCGGATGCTCAGCCGACCCAGTGAGAACTCAGGTCGCTGCGTGCTCTGGCAGCAAGCGGTCGTACTCCTTCTTCACCACCGCATAGCACTCGCAACTGCGCTTCTCGAGACCGGGTCGATCGAGCACCGTGATGTGGCCGCGCGAATAGCGGATGAGTCCGACCTTCTGCAGATTCAGCGCCGCCTCGGTCACCCCTTCTCGGCGCACGCCGAGCATGTTGGCGATGAGTTCCTGCGTCATCAACAGCTCGAGGCGGTCCAGCCGGTCCAGGCTCAGCAGCAACCAGCGGCACAGTTGCTGATCCAGTGTGTGATGGCGGTTGCACACAGCCGTCTGCGCCATCTGCGTGATCAAGGCCTGCGTGTAGCGCAGCAGAAGGTGCATTACCGGGCCGGAGTTGTTGAACCCGGTTTTCAGGACCGCTGAATTCAGGCGCCAGCCCTGGCCTGCGCTCTGCACCACCGCGCGGCTGGGTGTGGACTCACCGCCCATGAACAGCGACACCCCGACCACGCCTTCGTTGCCCACCACGCCGATCTCGGCCGAGGCACCGTTTTCCATCACGTACAGCAAGGAGACGATGGCGGTGGTGGGAAAGTAGACATGGCTCAGCGTCTGCCCCGATTCGTACAGCACGCGGCCCAGCGGCATGTCCACCTTTTCCAGATGCTGCTGCCATCGCGCCAGTTCGGCGGCGGGCAATGCGGCCAGCAAATGGTTGGCCTGGGGGATGGAGACGGTAGTCAGGTTCGTTCTCCGATGGATAAGGTGGCAGAGCCGGATGTCATACGAACTGTACGGTGATTGACGCGCCTGCAATATTCGCGACCGAAATTGAGAACGCTCCTCTTGTGCCGTCGCCGCCGACCTGCGGTCAGGCCGCCGATCAGACGCGGGCCAAGGCGCCCGAGGCGCGGTGCGCGGCCTGCGTCTGCAGCGCCAGGCGTCGCAGCTCGGCCTTGACCACGCCGTAGCACTCGCAGGCCTGCGTGCGCAGGCCGGCCGCGTTGATGACCGAGATGTGGCCGCGCCGGTAACGGATGAGGCCCAGCCCCTGCAGCCTGCCTGCGGCCTGCGTGATGCTTTCTCTGCGCACGCCCAACAAGCTGCCCAGCAGTTCCTGCGTCATCACCAGCTCTGCAGGTGGCGCGCCGGAGGGGGAACCGGCCACCATGCGATCGGCCGTGGCCATCAGCCAGCCGCTGAGCTGCTGCTCCACGTTATGGTGGCGGTAGCAGGCGGCCGTTTGCGAAATCTGCGTCATCAGCGCCTGCGTGTAGCGCAGCAAGGCCCGCTGAAGGGCGCCGCCGCGCGCAAATTCCTGCACCAGCAGATGGCGGTCCAGCCGCCAACCCATGCCCCCGGTGTGCACCACGGCCGAACTGGCCGTGGTCTGGCCGCCCATGAACAGCGGAATGCCGACTACGCCTTCGTGGCCGACGCCTGTGGTTTCAGCCGAAGCACCACTGGCCGTGACATAGTGCAAGGACACCACCGCCGTGGCCGGAAAGTAGGCGTGGCGCAACAGCACGCCAGGCTCGTACAACATGTCGCCCAGGCGCATGGGCACGCGCTCCAGATTGGCCGCGAGCTTCGCCAGGTCGTCGGCAGGCAGCGCCGCAAGCAGGTCGTTCTGCCGCGGATCGAAGTCAGCTGTCTTGGCGGCATTCATGCGCCGGCCGCCGTTTCCACGCCCACGCCGCGGTAGCCCAGAAAGCGGCAGGACTGATCGAACATCGGCTGGCCGCTGACGCGAAAGCGCTGCAAAGAGCCGTCGCCATTGATCCGGTGCAAGGCGAAGTCCAGGAAAGGCTGCCGCGCTTCGATGCGCGCTTGCAGCGCCAGGCGCTCGGCGGAGTCCCAACCCGCGCCCCAGCGCGCGGCCCAGGCTTCATCGGTGCCGGCACCGCCATCGCCCTGCAGCGTCGAGACCCGGATGCCCA
Organism: Burkholderiales bacterium; assembly: GCA_038331055.1. Taxonomy (GTDB): domain Bacteria; phylum Pseudomonadota; class Gammaproteobacteria; order Burkholderiales; family Burkholderiaceae_C; genus Rubrivivax. The sequence continues at coordinate 850 of JBBQOR010000113.1, read as the reverse complement.
GCATCTCCATCACCGGGCCCGAGACCTTGGTGAACTCGCCGTGTTCGTCCTGCTCCCAGTACCAGTCGGAAGCCAGCTCGGTCAGGCTGCGGTAGCGGGCTTCGCTTTCGCGCAGCTCCGCGGTGCGCTCGAGCACCAGACGCTCCAGGTGCTGGTTCTGCGCTTCCAATGCCCGGTACAGCAGCCGCACTTCGAGCATGTTGTGGATGCGCGTCTTCACCTCCAGCAGATCGAAGGGTTTGCTGATGAAGTCCTTGGCGCCGGCGTTCAGCGCACGCAGCTTGTGGCCCGGCTGGGCGGTGAGCACGATCACCGGCAGGTAGCCGTCGGTGGTGTTGGTCTTCAGGGTTTCCATGACTGCGAAGCCGTCCATTGCCGGCATCTGCAGGTCCAGCAGGATGAGGTCGAAGCCGTGCTCGCGGTGCAGCGCGCACACCTCCAGCGGGTTCATGGTGCTGCTGACCCGGCTGTAGCCCGACTCGCGCAGCAGGCGGCTGAGCAACTGCACGTTGGGCGCTTGATCGTCGACGATCAGGATGCTGGCGTCGTTGATGTCTCTGTCGATGGATTTCAATCGGCCTCCGTGGGCTTGGCTTGCGGGCGATGTGCCAGCGCTTGGCTGTGATCCAGGGCCTGGTCCAGCGCCTGCGTGAATTCGTCCAGCTTGATGGGTTTGGTGAGGTAGCAGAAGAAGCCCGCCGCCAGGCCCTTGTCAATGTCCCTGGGCATGGCATTGGCGCTGAGTGCCAGCACCGGGATATGCGCCGTGTCGGGGTCACGGGCCAGGATGTGCAAGGCCGTCAGGCCGCTGATGCCGGGCAGATTGATGTCCATCAGGCTGACCTGCGGC
>JBBQOR010000112.1:0-6595 GCA_038331055.1 Burkholderiales bacterium | reverse complement strand
CGGGTTCGGCGCCAAGCATGATGTTGTCGAGCGCGCTCAACGGCTCAACCAGCATGAAGTGCTGGTGAACCATGCCGATGCCCAGCGCGATGGCGTCGTGAGAATCGGCGATGCGCACCGGCCGGCCCTCGATCTCGATCTGGCCCGCATCGGCCTGATAGAAGCCATACAGGATCGACATCAGCGTGCTCTTGCCGGCGCCGTTCTCGCCGACGATGCCGTGCACGCTGCCGGCGGCCACCGTCAGGTCGACCGCCGCGTTGGCCTGCACGGCACCGAAACGCTTGTCGATGCCGTGCATGCGCACGGCGGGCGCAGCCGTCACCTCAACTGCACTTGTTCGCGGTCATGTAGTCGATGACTGTGAGCTTGCCGCTGATGATGTCGGCCTTGGCCTGATCGACGCGCCGCTTCATGTCGGGCGTCACCAGCTTGGCGTTGTTCTCGTCCATCGCATAGTCCACGCCACCCTCTTTCAGGCCGAGCGAGCTGACGCCGGGCTTGATCTGCTTGAAGGCGTTGTAGACCGCCACGTCGACCCGCTTGACCATCGAAGTGAGCATGGTGCCGGGCTGCAGGTGGTTCTGGTTGCTGTCCACGCCGATGGCCAGCTTGCCCCCGTCCTTGGCCGCCTGGTACACGCCGGTGCCGGTGCCGCCGGCGGCCGCGAAGATCACGTCGGCGCCCTTGGCGAACTGCGCCTTGGCCAGCTCACCACCGCGCGCCGGATCGTTCCAGGCCGCCGGCGTGGTGCCGGTCATCGACTGCATCACCTCGACGCGCGGGTTGGCGAACCTCGCGCCCTGCTCGTAGCCGCAGGCGAACTTGCGGATCAGCGGGATGTCCATGCCGCCGACGAAGCCGACCTTGCCGGACTTGCTGGCCAGCGCGGCCATCATGCCGACGAGGAAGCTGCCCTCGTGCTCCTTGAACACCACGCTCTGCACGTTGGGCAGATCGACCACGAAGTCGATGATGGCGAACTGTGTCTTCGGGAACTCTTCGGCCACCTTCTTCAGGCTCGAGCCCATCGAGAAGCCGATCGCCACCACCGGGCTGGCGCCACGCTCGGCCATGCGGCGCTTGGCCTGCTCACGCTGGGTGGCGTTGGAGACTTCGAACTCGAGGTAGGTCTTGCCGGTTTCCTTCTTCCACTGCTCAGCGCCGCGGTAGCCGGCTTCGTTGAAGGACTTGTCGAACTTGCCGCCGCTGTCGTAGATCACGGCGGGCTGGCTCTGGGCCCACGCCAGCGGTGCGGCGAATGGGGACAGGCAGGCGATCAGGGGGACCGTCAGGCTTAGGGCAAGCTTCTTCATGGGCTGGCTCGTGGTGGAGAAAGGTTGAGGTGAAAGCCTCTTCAGGATAGCAAGACTTGCGCCTGATCGGCCCGATCGGCCGGGTCGGCAACACGGATACTGGCGCGGCTACCATGACCGGAATGGACCTGAACCTTCTCTCGATGCCCAAGGTGCTGCTGCACGAGCACCTCGATGGGGGCCTGCGTGTGGCCACGCTGTTCGAGCTGCTCGCGCAGCGCGGTCTCGAGTGCCCTGCCCAGAGCCTCGAGGGCCTGGCGCAGTGGTTTGCGGCCCGCGCGCACGCCGGCAGCCTCGAGCAGTACCTGCAGGGCTTCGCGCTGACGGTAGCGGCGATGGCCACCCCGGCCGCGCTTGAGCGCGTGGCCTTCGAGGCCGCCGAGGACGCCGCCGCCGACGGCTGCGTGCTGGCCGAGTTGCGCATCGCGCCGGCCCTGTTCGAAGCCCACGACATCGCGGCCGAGGCTGCGGTGGAGGCGATGCTGGCCGGGCTGGCGCGCGCGCCCATCCCTTGCGGGCTGATCGTCTGCGCCATGCGCCACCACACGCCGGCCGAGGTCGAGCGCAGCGCGCGGCTGGCGCTGGCCTGGCGCGGGCGCGGCGTGATCGGCTTCGATCTGGCCGGCCCCGAACGCGGCTTCCCGCCTTCGTTGCACGCGGGGGCGCTGAAGATCGTTCGCGACGCGGGCCTGCCGATCACGCTGCACGCCGGCGAGGCCGACGAGCCCGAACGCATCCTCGAGGCCGCCGACCTGGGCGCCACGCGCATCGGCCACGGCGTGCGCTTGGCGGATGCCTTCGATCGCCCGGGCGGCGCGGCACTCATCGACGAGGTGATCCGCCGCGATCTGCATCTGGAGGTCTGCCCGACCAGCAACGTGCACACCGGCGCCTATGCGTCGCTGGCCGAGCACCCGATCACCCGGCTGTGGCGCGCCGGGGTCTCGCTGAGCTTTCACACCGACAACCGGTTGATGTCTTGCATCAGCGTGGCCGGCGAGGCGCAGGCGCTGGTCGACCACTGCGGCCTCGGCGTCGAGGACCTGGCGCGCATGGGCGCGCTGGCGGTGAAGCACAGCTTTCTGCCACGTGATGCATGTCACGCGGCGCTGCAGTCGCTGCGCGGCTGGGCGTTGCGCAACCGCATCGCGCTCGAAGGCTGAGCCGGGCGGCCGCCTGGGCCGCCGTGCAGGGGTTCACGCCTCTGCGACCTTCTAGGGCCTAACCCTCGATTCGCGGGGATGCGGGCCAACAGCCGGCATCTGACACTGACTGCATCGGACCCGCAGTCCAGTCATCCAGAGGCCCACCGCCATGAAGCTCACCCGTCTCGCCGTCACCACCTGCCTGCTCGCCACAGGAGCTGCCGCTTGGGCCGCCGACGTCACGCCGACAGTGACTGGCAGCACACCGGACTGGACCACTGCCACCGGCAACAGCGTGCTCAGCGTCGGCATCTTCACCGACGTCTTCCGCTTCGGCAGCTTCAGCGACCCGGTGGTCATCGACGGCGATCTGTCCACCGACTCCTTCGCCGGCGCGGCCTTCAATATCAACTTCATCTCGGCCGTGATGTCCAACGGACTGGTCTCCCGCAGCTACACGCTGAACGGTGAGGATCTCGATGGCTTCGAGACCGCCAACCTCGACACCAACCTGGGCGTGATTTTCGCGGCCGGCGTGCCCATCACGCTGACGATGATGGGTACCTCAGGCGGCACGGCCAGCTACAACGCGAACGTCAACTTCACCTCGGCCGTCCCTGAGCCCGGCAGCAGCGCATTGGTGTTGGCCGGGTTGGGCGTGGTCGGCCTGCTGGCGCGTCGGCGCCGCATTGCTTGAGCAGGGCGGTACACACCATGAACCTGCGTCAAATTGCAGCCTCCGTATGCCTGTTCGGCGCGTCCATCGCGTCGGCGGCGCCCATCAGCGTCACCTTGTCGGGCACCGACCCGAACTACACCGGCTTTTTCACGATGACGAAGACAGTCTCAGGGCCGTTTACCGATGTCTTCCAAGTCAACTTCGCCGGGCCGTCGCTGGTCAGCGGTCAGCTGAGCTCGACGTTTCGATTGCAGAACGCATCGGTGAATCAGATCGCCTTCTACGACGTCGAACTCGACGGCATCGATCTCGTCCTCGGGTCGCGCAGCACGGGCACAAGCCAGATCAACATCACCAACTTCGCGCGCCTGCTGCCAACCTCTGACTTCAACGGCTTCCTGCTCACGGTGCAGGGCTGCGCCGGGCTATGCAACGGCCAGCAGGCGATCGGCTCGACTGTGCGTGCCAGCTACAGCGGCACGCTGAACGTGACCCGCACGGTGCCCGAGCCGGGCAGCCTGGCGCTGGCGCTGACCTCGCTGGTGGCTCTTGGCGGCGTCGGGGTGACTGCGCGTCGCCGCCGTCTTTAACGGCAGGCGTTGGCGACGGTGAAGTCGATCACCTTCAGCCGTCCGCCGACGATCTCGGCCTTTGCCGCATCCACCCTGGCCTTCATCGCCGGGGTGACGAGCCTGGCGTTGTGCTCGTCGAGCGCCCAGTCGACACCGCCTTCCTTCAGCCCGAGCTCGGTCACGCCGCCGCCCACGCCCTTGAAGGCGGTGTAGACCGCCACGTCGACGCGCTTGAGCATGCTGGTGAGCATCGTCCCCGGGTGCAGGTGGTTCTGGTTGCTGTCCACGCCGATGGCCAGGATGCCGCCATCCTTGGCCGCCTGCATGATGCCGAAGCCGGTGCTGCCAGCGGCCGAAAAGACGACGTCGACGCCCTGGGCGATCTGCGCCTTGGTCAGCTCGGCGCCGCGCGGCGGGTCGGTCCACGCGGCACTGGTCGTGCCGGTCATCGACGAGATAGTCTGCACGCGCGGATTGGCGTAACGCGCACCCTGTTCGTAGCCGCACAGAAACTTGCGCACCAGCGGAATGTCCTGCCCGCCGACGAAGCCCACCTTGCCGCTCTTCGACGCCATCGCCGCCAGCATGCCCACCAGGAAGCTGCCCTCGTGTTCGCGGAAGACAAAGCTGTGCACGTTGGGCAACGACACCACCATGTCGACGATCGCGAACGAGACCTGCGGGAAGTCGCGCGCCACGCGTTCGATGCTGCTGGCCTGCGGAAAGCCGATGCCGACGATCGGGCTGGCGCCGCGCTCGGCGAAACGCCTCGCCGACTGCTCGCGCTGCGCCGCATTGGCGATCTCGAACTCGAGGTAGGGCTTGCCGGTCTCCTGCTTCCAGCGTTCGGCGCCGCGCCACGCGGCGGCGCCGAAGGACTGATCGTTCTTGCCGCCGAGCTCGAAGATCACCGCCGGTTGAGCCGCAGCCGCGGCCACACAGCCCGCAATGACGAGTCCGGTCAGGCACCGACAGGCGGCCTTCACGGCGGTCAGAAGCTCAGCCTGGCTTGCACGCCCAGGGTGCGCGGCTCGTTGATGAAGCCCGTCAGGTTGTTGAAGTCGATGCCGCCCACCGCACGGATCTGGTTGGTGATATTTCGCGCGAAGACGGCCGCGTCATACCTGCCATTGCCCCAGGTGTAGCCCACACGCAGGCCGCCCTCGAGCAGGGCCTTGCCCGTGAACTCCACGCTTTCGTACAGGAAGAAGTTGACCTTGCTGCGGTAGACCCAGTCGGTGAACACGTAGGCCTCGCCGCCGGCCATCGGCTGCGAGTACTTCAGCGTGAAGCTGGTGGTAATCCTGGGCGCCTGCGGCAACGCGTTGCCGTCGATCAAAGCCACCGTCGACACCTGTCCGGTGGCGGTGTTCGTCACGCTCTTCGTCGGGTCGGTGACGGTGCACGAAGCGCAGATGCCGACAAACAGGTTCGGGTCCTTGATCTTCGTGTCGTTGTAGCCGACGCCCACGCTGGCAACCAGGTTGTCGGTGACCAGGAACTGCCCGTCCAGCTCGAAGCCCTGGCCGCTCGCCTTCCTGGCGTTGATCAGGATGTTGGCGTTGCTGCCGCCGCCCACTGCAGTGAGCTGCAAGTCCTTGACGGTGTAGCTGAAGACGTTGAAGTTCACCCGTGCGCGGCGGTTCATCAAATCGGCCTTCACGCCGGCTTCCACCGAGGTGTTGGTTTCTGCATTGGCCACGCTCTTGCCGTTGAAGGCGCCTGCCCCTTGCACGCTGCTGCCGCGAAAGCCTGTGGCGGCGCGTGCGTAGAGATTGGTGTCCTTGTCGAGCGCGTAGGTGCCGCTCAGGTCCCAGCTCAGCTTGTTGTCCTTCGGCGTGGCCGTCAGCGACCCGTCGGGCTCGAGTGCGGTCAGCTCGGCCAGCGTGCACTTCTTCGGGCCGCTGCCCGGGATGCCCAGCGTCGGGCCGATGCAGGGGGCGAAGCCGCTCTGCCGGTAGTCCTCGACGGTGAAGGTCTTCTTGTCCTGCGTGTAGCGCAGGCCGCCGCGAAGGCCCAGGGCCGGGCTGACCGCGTAATTGATGGCGCCGAAAAGCGCCGAGGCGGTGTTCTTCTGGCGCACCCGCTGGTAGCCGTCCTGTGTGCCGCCGAAGGGGCTGTCGTAGCTGAAGCTCTCGACCTTGTAGTCCTCGTTGAAGAGGAACAGGCCGGCCTGCCAGTTCATCGGGCCCCTGGACGTGCTCTCGAAGCGGAACTCCTGGGTCAGCTGCCTGTGGGTCGGTACGCCGTCGGCGGTTTCCGAAGAGAACGGAATGCCCGGGTTTGGCGGCGTGCTGAAGACGTTGCCATTCCCGCCGTCGATGTCACCGCGGTTGTAGGTGGTCAGGCTGTCGTAGCCGGTGATGCTGTTGAGCGTGAGCTCCGGGCCCAGGCCGATGCGCAGGCGCGCGTTGGCGCCCTTGATCTTCAACCTGGACTCGTTAATGCCGTCGTAGCGGACCTCGCTCTCGTCGAAGCCACCGATCAGGTCGTTCGTACCCTTCTGGATGATGTTGGCGCGGAACACGCGGGACGAGCCGTCGAGGTCGCGCGCGTGCACGTTGAGCAGGGCGCTGAAGTCCTTGCTCGGCTCAATGAGCATCTGGGCGCGCAAGGCGCTGTCGCGATAGCCTTCAAGATCGCGCGTCGGGCCGGAGGGGTTCAGGTTCTTCACCCAGTCGCTGCGCGACTGGCTCAGCAACGAGATGCGGGTGGACACGGTGTCGCTGATGGGCAGCGTGGCGGCAGCTTCCAGGTTCACCGTGCTGTAGGTGCCCACCGAGGCGCTGACGTAGCCCTCGGCCTTCTTGCCCGGCTTGACCGAATTGAACTTCACCACGCCGGCCGGCGTGTTGCGGCCGAACAGCGTGCCCTGCGGGCCAC
>JBBQOR010000111.1:0-6608 GCA_038331055.1 Burkholderiales bacterium | reverse complement strand
ATCGGTGAAGCCACGCACCGGCGCTGCGGGCAGGGACAACGACAGCTGGGGGCCGTGACGGAAACGACAAGGCCGCCCGAAGGCGGCCTCGTTCCGCGCAGGGACGATGCTCAGCGCTTGCTGAACTGCTTCCTGCGACGGGCGCCGTGCAGGCCGACCTTCTTGCGCTCGACCTCGCGCGCGTCGCGGGTGACGAAACCGGCTTTCGACAGCATCGACTTGAGCGCGGCATCGTATTCGATCAGCGCGCGCGTCACGCCGTGGCGCACCGCGCCGGCCTGGCCGGATTCGCCGCCGCCGTGCACATTGATCTTGATATCGAAGGTGGCGTCGTTGGCCGTCAGCAGCAGCGGCTGGCGCACGATCATGATCGAGGTCTGTCGGCCGAAGTAGTCGCCCACCAGCTTGCCGTTGATCATGATCTGCCCTGTGCCCTTGCGCATGAAGACGCGGGCCACCGAAGACTTGCGCCGGCCGGTGCCGTAATTCCATGTTCCGATCATCGTCGCGTCCTCAGATCTCGAGCGTCTTGGGCTGCTGCGCGGTGTGCGGGTGCTCGGCACCGGCGTACACCTTCAGCTTCTTGAACATCGCGTAGCCCAAAGGGCCCTTGGGCAGCATGCCCTTGACGGCCTTCTCGACCGCACGGCCGGGGTGCTTGGCTTGCATGTCCCTGAACGACGTGGCGGTGATGCCGCCCGGATAACCCGAATGCCGATAGTAGATCTTGTCGGTGGCCTTGGCCCCTGTGACGCGGATCTTTGCGGAATTGACGATGACGATGTAGTCACCGGTGTCGACGTGAGGCGTGTAAATGGCCTTGTGCTTTCCGCGCAATCGGAGTGCCGCTTCGCTGGCGACCCGTCCGAGCACCTTGTCGGTGGCGTCAATCACAAACCACTCGTGCTTCACTTCGGCCGGCTTGGCGCTGAAGGTCTTCATGAGGGTCTCTCTGCTGGACGCCCCCACGCAGTGTGGCGGCGCCGTGTCCCGGATGATTCCGGTTCCCGCTGCCCTCGGCGCCGCTTGTTCGGGCGGCCTCTCGGACGGCGTGCCGCAAGATGACGGCGTGTAACTGGATGTTGGCTTTCTTCCCCGACCGGTTTCAGGAAAGCCCGTGAGTATATCCGCAGTGGCGACGCCCAGATCGGGTTACCAACCAACCCCGCAAGTTGAATGTAGGTGTAAACCCTAATCGTCTGCGCTAGGATCGGCTTCGTTGCGTCCACCGGAGTACGCCTTGATGGACATCGAGACTGCATCAGCTGTCGCCTCGGCGACGCCGCCGCCGCCAGCGAACCCCCGTCGGCAGTTCGGATGGGTGCCCGTGCGTTCGCTTGCCGAGCGCCACCGCCCGCGCATCCTGGCGCACCTGCAAGAACTGTCGGCCACCGACCGCTACCTGCGGTTTGGCCATCCTGCCTCGGACGAACAGCTCGCAGCGTACGTAGACCGGCTCGACTTCGAGCGCGACGAGGTGTTCGGCATCTTCAACCGCCGACTGGAACTGCTGGCGCTGGCGCATTTGGCCTACGGACCAGAGGTGGACAGCGGTACCGCAGCTGCCGAGTTCGGCGTTTCGGTGATGGGCAAAGCGCGGGGCCGCGGCTTCGGCGGGCGGCTGTTCGAGCACGCCGTGCTGCATGCGCGCAACAGGCACATCGACACCATGATCATCCACGCCCTCAGCGAGAACGCTGCCATGCTGCGCATCGTGCGCAAGGCTGGCGCGACGGTGGTGCGCGATCGGGGCGAGTCCGAGGCGCGGCTCGAGCTGCCGCCCGAGGACCTGGCCTCGCATCTGGGGCAGATGGTCGGCCAGCAGGCGGCCGAGCTCGACTACCGCTGGAAGTCTGGCACCCGCGCCGTTGGTGACCTGATCGAACTGATCGGTGAGCTGCGCGAGGACCTGACGCGCAACGGCGGTGGCGGCAGCGGTTCGCAGTGAGCGAGCGGCCCGACAAGCGGAAAGTCCGGGTCTGCGCTCACCTAGACGCGGGGTGGTCGGGTTGACACAAGTCGGTAACATGTCGAATCGGGTCTCTTCTGCACGCCGCATTGGTGGCATGTCGGTCCCACGCCGCCCAACCCCGCATGCCGCAAGAACTCCCCTGGATCATCGCGTCCGCGTCGCTCGCCCTGCTGCTGGGTGCCGCGGTACTGTGGTGGCTTCGCCGACAGCGCAGCGTGACGACGCCGCTGCCCACGGATTGGGCCTTGGCGGCGCGCCCGGTGTTCAGCACCGACGAGCGCCGGGTCTACCGGCAGCTGCGCGAAGCACTGCCGCACCACATCGTGCTGTCCAAGCTGCCGTTGGTGCGCTTTTGCCAGCCCACCGACCCGCAGGCCGTGCGTTACTGGTACGAGCTGCTCGGCTCGATCCACGCGACTTTCGCCATCTGTAGCGCCAACGGGCGCGTATTGGCGGCCATCGACCTGGATACCGACCGCGGCAATTCGCGCCGCGTGCTGCAGATCAAGCAATCGGTGTTGGCCGCCTGCCGTGTGCGCTACCTGCGCTGCCCGGTGGACCACCTGCCTTCGATTCCGGAATTGCAGCTGCTGGTGCCGCAAAGCGCGGCCTCGGCGCGCGGACCGCAGCCGGCCCCCACCGCAGCGCAGTCGAGCGAGAAGCTCAGCAGCACGGTGGCCAACCGGCGGCGCGAACGCAGCGCACTGTGGCGCGACTCGGGTTTCTTCCAGGATTCCTTCTTCGGCGCCGAGAGCCGCAGCGAGCCCGGCGCAGCAAGTGAATTCGGCGGCGTCCGCAGCGGCCTGATGGTGCGCGAGATGCCGCCCGGCGATCTGCCCGAAGCGGGCGGCGGCGTGATCGTCGACACCCCGCAGCCGCCTACACGCCACTGAGGAAGCCAATCAGCGCCGCTGCGGCCGCGCGGCGTAGCATCGGTCAATGTCTTCCAGCACCCTCGGCTACGCCGAGCTGACCCCGCAGCAGGTGCTCGACGCGCTCGATGCGGTGGGCTTGTTCGGCGACGGCCGGCTGCTGCAGCTGAACTCGTACGAGAACCGGGTATTCCAGGTGATGCTGGAAGACGGCAGCGCGGTGGTGGCCAAGTTCTACCGGCCCGGGCGCTGGAGCGACGCGCAGATCGTCGAGGAGCATGCCTTCGCGCTCGAGCTCGCTGCGGCCGAGGTGCCCGTGGTGCCACCGCTGATCCTGCATGCCGACGCGCACGCCGGCGCCGCGCTGACGCTGCAGCCTGCCGATGCACCGACGCTGGCGCTGCTGGATACCGCGCATGGCCAGCTTCGCCTGGCGGTGGCGGCTCGCTGCGCCGGCCGCGAACCCGAAATGGACGCGCCCGGCACGCTGGCGCAGCTGGGCCGCTTCATTGGCCGGCTGCATGCCGTGGGCGCGCGGCGGCCGTTCGTACATCGGCACCGGATGGACCCGCGTGTCGACGGCCGGAGCGCGCGCGCGCGGCTGCTCGAACTGGGCGTGGTGCCGCCGCCCGAACTGCCGGCCTGGGCCGCGGCCAGCGACGCCGCGCTGGGCGCCGTCGAGGCCGCCTTCGCCCGCCACGGCCCGCTGCGCACCTTGCGCCTGCACGGCGATTGCCACATCGGCAACGTGCTGTGGCGCAGCACGGGCGAGGGCAGCGGCCCGCATGTGGTCGACCTCGACGACGCGATGCAGGGCCCGGCCGTGCAAGACCTTTGGATGCTGGTCTCGGGCGACGCCACGACGATGGCGCAGCAGCTCGACGCGCTGCTCGCCGGCTACCGAATGTTCATGGACTTCGACGCGCGTGAGCGTGCACTGATCGAGCCGCTGCGCACGCTGCGCATGCTGCGCCACAGCGCCTGGCTGGCCGAGCGCTGGAGCGACCCGACCTTCCCGCTGAACTTCCCGTTCTTCGGCAGCGCGGCCTACTGGAACCAGCAGACCACACAGTTGCGTGAGCAGCTCGAGGCGATGGCCGGCTGAGCTCAGCCGGTAGCGCCCTCGCCGCGCAGCGCCAGCGCAAAGGCCTCGTCCAGGGACAGGGCACGCCCGGCCTGCCGCGCGCGCAGCACCCCCTCGGGGCCCAGTGCCTCACGCAGCAGCGGCAGCAGCCGGATGTACAGCGCGGCCGTCGCCGGCGTGCGAAAGGACATGACCTGCCGCTCTGCGCCGCCCAGGGCGCGGGCGGCGCCCAGCAACCGGCCGGCATCGACCGGGCGCCCTTGCTGCCAGGCCAGATCGGCCGCAAAGACCAGAAACTGGTTGGGTGCCAGGTGCACACCGCTGTTGCGCATCCGGCCGGCACTGCGTTCGAGCTGCCGCTGCGCCAGTTCATGACGCCCACCGGCCCACAGCGCCGGCACGATCTCGATCGATGCGCCGTCGGTCCATGCCGAACCGTCGGTCCAGCGGGCCACGCGGTCAAGAAAGCGCAGCGCGGCCGCCAGCGCCTCCTCTTGACGGCCCAGCAGGTACAGGGCGCCAGCCAGGCCACCCAGCCCGCTCAGCAACTGCCACCCGGGGGCGGGATCAGAGCGCTCGCAGGTCTGCACGCTGGCGGTGAACCACCGGGCTGCAGTCTCGAACTCGTAGACGTGCATCTCGACCAGCGCGACGAAGCGTTGAGCGTTTGCCAGCCAGGGGTCACCCAGCGCGCGCTGAGCCATGTCCACGGCTTGCAGTGCGTCACTTCGGGCCTCGGAAATCAGCACCGGATCGCCCCGTGACACTGCGGCTTGCACCGACAGGCCGAAGCCCCGGCTGCTGTAGGCCTGCACCAGGAAGGGATCGGGCTCACCCTTGGCGCACTCGATGGCCTTCGTCGATTGCGCGATCACTGCGGGCAAGTCCAGCGCCATGACCGCCAGCACGGCGTCCACCCCGTAGCACGCCACCCGCAGCGCGGGCGTCAGCCGCGCCTCGTCCACCAGCGCGCGGGCCAGCAACCGTCGCGCCTCGGGATAGGCGCTGCCGGTGAACCAGAAGCGGAACATGCGCGATACCAGAACAGCCAGCAGATCGGGCCGGTCGTCGGCCATCGACCAATGCGCGGCCGCGCGCAGGTTGTCGACTTCGACGCCGACGCGATCAATGGTGGCCGGCTCGAAGGCCAGGTCGGCCAGCGCAAGCCCCTCCAACCAGGCCACGTAGGTGTCGCGGTGGCGGCCGCGCACGCGGTCGGCCTCACCGGCGGCGGCCAGCTTGTCGGCCGCGTACATGCGCACCGTCTCCAGCAACTGGTAGCGCACCGCCCCCTCGGACTGCGGTCTGGCCAGGGCCAGCGACTTGGCAACCAGCGAGCCCAGCCGGTCGAGCACCGCGTCGGCCGCGATGCCCTCGCCGGCGCAGACCGCCTCGGCCGCCGCCAGCGAGAAGCTGCCGGCAAACACAGCCAGCCGCCGGAACACGGTCTGCTCCGTCGGGCTCAGCAGGTCGTGGCTCCAGTCCAGCGCTGCGCCCAGAGTCTGCTGGCGCGGGATGCGTCGACGCGCGCCGGTCAGCAGGCGAAAGCGGTCGTCCAGCCGCTCGGCGATCTGCGACGGCGACAGATGCGCGACGCGGGCCGCTGCGAACTCGATGGCCAGCGGGATGCCATCGAGGTGGCGGCAGATATCTGCCACCGCCGGGGCGCTGCCCGCGTCGAGCACGAAGGAGGGACTGACCGCCAGCGCGCGGTCGGCGAACAGGCGCATCGCATCGCTGTCTTCGGCCAGCGGATCGGCGGCGCCGTGGTCACCCGACACGGCGGGCACGCTCAGCGAGGGAAGCTGCACGATCTGCTCGCCCTCCACGCCCAGCGCCTCGCGGCTGGTGGTCAGCAGCACGACCCGCGGACAACCGGCCAGGATCGGCTCAACCAGATCGGCGACTGCGTCCAGCAGATGCTCGCAGTTGTCCAGCACCAGCAGGCATTGCTGCGCTGCCAGCGCGCTGACCACTGCGGCGCGCACTGCAGCGGCGGAGGGGCCGCGCTGGGCCAGGCCGCAGGCGCTGGCCAGCGCGGGCGCCACCAGGTCCGGGTCAGCCACCGCGGCGAGGTCGATGAAGAACACGCCGTCGGGGAAGCGCTCCACTTCGAGCGCGCCGACATGCAACGCCAGCCGGGTCTTGCCTGCGCCGCCGATGCCGGTGAGCGTGACCAGCCGGTGCGCCGCCAGCGCGCGCCGCAGCCCGGCGGCTTCCTTGCGCCGGCCGACGAAGCTCGAGCGCTCGGCCGGGAGGTTGTGCCGGGGCGTCGATAGCGGTGCGGGCATCGGCACCTGGAAGGCGGGTGCCGGCTGCAGCGGCTGGGCAAACCGGTATCCGCGGCCCGCCACGGTAGCGATCGCATCGGGGCCCAGCAGCTTGCGCAGCGCCGAGATCTGCACGGTGAGGTTGTTCTCCTCCACCACCACGCCGGGCCAGACCAGCGTCAGCAGTTCGGCCTTGCTGACCACGCGCTCGTGTCGCTCGATCAGCGCCAGCAGCACGTCGAAGGCGCGCGCGCCGATGGCGGCGGGCTCGCCACCCAGCAGCAGGCGACGCTCGGCGGGCCGCACTTCGACCTCACCCCAGGCATGGATCTCAGCCAACGGCCCCTCCACGACACATTGCCGCCCGCGCGATGGCCGGGCAGGCGAGCGCTGCACTCTAGCGCCGGAGG
>JBBQOR010000110.1:0-6614 GCA_038331055.1 Burkholderiales bacterium | reverse complement strand
TGGGGCAGGAGGTGACTGAGTTGCAGCGCCAGGACGACGGGCGCTTTCATGTCGCCACTTCCAAGGGCACCCGTTTCCTGACGAAGACCGTGTTCATCGCCGGTGGCGTGGGTTCTTTCCAGCCGCGCACGCTGAAGGCGGACGGCCTGGACAAATTCCACGACACGCAGCTGTTCTACCGCGTGCGCAACCCGCAGCAGTTTGCGGGCAAGAACCTGGTGATCGTCGGCGGCGGTGACTCGGCGCTGGACTGGGCGCTGAACTTCGTGCAGCCGGGCCCGCACAAGGCCGAGAGCGTGATCCTGCTGCACCGCCGCGACGGCTTTCGCGCGGCGCCGGCCAGCGTGACGCGCATGCGTGAGCTGTGCGACGCCTACGAGATGCAGTTCATGACTGGCCAGGTCACCGGCTTCGACGAGGCCGATGGGCGCCTCGTGCGCATCAAGGTCAGCGGCAACGACGGCGTGACGCGCGGCGTGCCGCTGGATGCCTTGCTGGTGTTCTTCGGCCTGAGCCCCAAGCTGGGCCCGATCGCCGAGTGGGGCCTGGGGCTGGAGCGCAAGCAGGTGGTGGTCGACACGGAGAAGTTCCAGACCAACGTGCCCGGCATCTTCGCGGTGGGCGACATCAACATCTACCCGGGCAAGAAGAAGCTGATCCTGTCGGGCTTTCACGAGGCCGCGCTCGCCGCCTTCGGCGCAGCGGCTTACGTGTTTCCGGACAAGCGCATCCTGCTGCAATACACCACCACCAGCCCGAAGCTGCACAAGGTGCTGGGCGTCGAGTCGCCCGTCTTCGACTGAGCCTGGCCGCGCCACCCGGCACCGCCTGAGGGGCCCGCGATGCGGGCCCTTCGTCATTTGGGATAAAGTCTGTTCGCGCTGCGGTTTGATGCAGCGCACCGCTAGGGGTGTTGAGCCGGTTGATCGCCGGCTCGACTGAGAAAGTCCCTTTGAACCTGATTGAGGTAATCCTCGCGCAGGGAAGCAGTCTCCGGCCGGAGCCCGTTCGTGGCCTGGCCTTCGATGCCGCTGACCTGCGCCGTGCGCAAGGCTCGCCATGGCATCCGTCTTCTTTTCCCGCCGCAGTACGCTGTGTGCCGCTGCCCTGGCGGCTCTCTCCGTGGGCGCCCAGGCTCAGCCCGTCCAGACCGTCAACATCGCGGCCAAGGCGCTGCCGACAGCGGGCGTGGCTGGCTTCGGCGACGCTCTGCTGCAGCAAGCGCCGCTGCAGGCCAGCATGTTCGGCGCACAGGCGCTGCGCGAAGCCGGGGCCACGTCGCTATCCGCGCTGGCACGGCTGGATGCCGGCGTGGCCGACGCCTACAACAGCGAGGGCTACTGGAGCGCTTTGAGCGTGCGCGGCTTCGTGCTCGATGCCCGCAGCAACTACCGCCGTGACGGCCTGCCGATCAACGCCGAGACGGCCATCGGCCTGCAGAACAAGGACCGCGTGGAGGTGCTCAAGGGCATCAGCGGCATGCAGGCGGGCATCAGCGCGCCCGGCGGGTTGGTCAACCTGGTTGTCAAGCGGCCCGACGGCGAGCGGCGCGATGCCAGCGTGGAGTGGCGCGAACGGGGCAGCGTGAGCGCGGCGGTCGACCTGGGCGGCCGCATCGGCACCGACGGGGCGATCGGCTTGCGGCTGAACGCAGCAGCCGCAAGCCTGCGCCCGCAGACTCACGCCGCCGACGGGCGCAGCCACCTGCTGGCGCTGTCGGCCGACGCGCGGTTGTCGGCCGACAGCCTGCTGGAGTTCGAGTTCGAGACCAGCCTGCAACGCCAGCCCAGCGTGCCCGGCTTCAGCCTGTTGGGCGGGCGTCTGCCCGATGCACGCCAGATCGACCCGCGCACGAACCTGAACAACCAGCCCTGGAGCCAGCCGGTGCTGCTGCAGGGGGACACGGCCTCGTTGCGCTGGCGCCAACGGCTTGGCGCGGACTGGCGGTTCAGTGCACACGGCGCCGTGCAACAACTGCGCAACCACGACCGCGTGGCCTTTCCCTTCGGCTGCTATGACGCGGTGGCCGACCGCTACTGGGCGGACCGCTACTGCCCCGACGGCCGCTTCGATGTCTACGACTACCGCAGCGACGCCGAGCGCCGGCGCAATGCCGCGCTGGACCTGCAGTTCAGCGGCCGCGTGCAGGCCGCCGGTTGGACGCACGAACTGAGCGCCGGCATCATGGCCAGCCGCGCCCGTGAGCGCTACCAGCGGCAGGCCTACAACTTCGCCGGCAGCGGCGCCATCGACGGCCGCATCGAACTGCCGGCGGCGCCTGAACTGACCGAGGAAAACACCCAGCGCGACGAGCGCAGCACCGAGTGGTACGTGCGCGACCGCATCACGCTGGGCCCACGCTGGTCGCTGTGGGCCGGGTGGCGTCACACCAGCCTGCAGCGGCAGAGCGTGCGCACGGATGGTTCTCGCGTGGTGTCCTATCGGCAGTCCTTCAGCACACCGTGGCTGGCGCTGTTGCACCAGTGGGACCCGGCGACCACCGTCTACCTCAGCAGCGGGCGCGGCATCGAGACCGACGTCGCGCCCAACCGCGCGCGGTACATCAACCGCGGGCAGCCGCTGCCGGCGCTGCAAAGCCGGCAGGTCGAGGCCGGCGTCAAGCACGTACGCGAATCGTTCGATGCCAGCCTGAATGTCTTCCGCATCGTGCGCCCGCTGGCCGCCGACATCGGCCCCTGCGACGTGGACGCCAGCTGCACCCGACGCGTCGATGGCGACGCGCGGCACCAGGGCATCGAAGCCTCGATAGGCTGGCGCCAGGCGGCGTGGTCGTTCAGCGGCGACGCCGCCTGGCTGGACGCGCAGCGCCGCGATGCCAGCGACCCGGCGCTGGATGGCCGGCGGCCTGCCAATGTGCCTGCGCGTACGCTGACGCTGCGCGCCACGCGTGATCTGCCCGCCGTGCCCGGGGCGCAACTGCAAGCCGCCCTGGCGCACCAGGGACCGCGCAACGTGCTGCCGGACAACAGCGTGCAGGCGCCGGGCTGGACCCGCATCGACCTGGCGCTCCGGTGGCGCACCACGGTCGCAGCGCAAAGTGCAACATGGCTGCTGGGCCTGGACAACGCCAGCAACACGCGCGCCTGGCGCGAGACGCCTTACCAGTTCGGACATGCGTACTTGTTCCCGCAACCGCCTCGACAGTGGCGCCTGGCGTTGCAGACCACGCTCTGAGGGGCGGAGGGCTCAGGCTATAATTTTGGGCTCTGTTCCCCGATAGCTCAGTCGGTAGAGCGCCGGACTGTTAATCCGTAGGTCCCTGGTTCGAGCCCAGGTCGGGGAGCCACCTGAAAAGTGTTGAGAATCAAGGCCTTAGCGAGAAATCGCCGGGGCCTTTTTTCTTGGTCAGTTGGCACTATTAGGCGAATAGTAGGCGCCAGACCAGACACAGCCGGCCTTGTTACCACTCAGCAACAGCATGCGCACCAGCGCCACGGCCGCCCGGTCAGCCGGGGTCCGCCCGGCCAGCGCCGCAGCCAGCAGCCGCTCGACGCGCGCACGCCACGCAGAGCCGCTTTCCTTCGTGGTGCTCTGCAGCCGCTTGAATCTGGCGATCATGTCGGCAGGCACCAACGGTCTGGCATCCTGTCCAACGACCCGCCGCACGGCCGCAGCGGCCTGCAACTCGGCGATGATGATCCGCTCGCTCACTTCGCGTTCGTCAGGCTCGGCCAGCAGCGCATGCAACTCGGCCACCAGGCGCTGGGTGCGCTTCACCCGCGCCCCAGCTTGTCGCGCAACTGTTGCAGCAGCGCGGCCAGTTCTGACTCGCTGGCGGTCTCGGCCTTGAGCACCACGGCAATCTGGCTCAGCAGGTAGGTCAGGGCCTTGGCCTTGTCCAGGGCCAGCGTGCCGTCCTTGGCGTCCTTGGCGTCCCAGTAGACCTTCGAAAGCTCCCGGCGTACCCGCTCCAGGCTGTCCAGGGGACGGCGGCGCCGTTGGGGGGCCTCGCCTTCATCTTCAGCATCGGCGCGGCCTTCCAGGCTGTCCACGTTGTCAGGCGGTGTAATCGGGGGGGGCCCTCCAAGCGCCCAAACGCTGCAGCAGGCCTACAGGCCCACCGTTTCGACGGAAAACGCGGGGTAGCGCCGGCCGGTGTGGATCAGGCGCAGCCGGCCTACCGGTCCAGGCGTCAAGTCAGCCCGGGCCGGGGAGATAGGAAACTGCACCGATGCGACACCGCCACTTGTCACCACGGGCGACCTGGCCGCGACCTCGAACTCCTGGCCCTCGCCGGGCTGCTTGACCTCGGCCACAAGCTCGAACGTGTCAGGCGGGGTGCTGCTGTCGTTGCCGGACAAGACCGTCGTTGCGATGGTCATCTTCGCGGTGAAAAGCCGGCCGATGGGCAGGCCCATGACTTCGGACAGGCGCTCTTCGTAGGAAACGGGTTCAGAGCGGATTGACATAGTCATGGTTCATTGCTCCTTGCGTGTTTGGGTTGTTGGTCGTTGAGGCGGGTTCTGATGCACTGTCCGGCGGGCCGTTGGGCCAGGCGCTGCACAGTCGCTGCGCCCCGGTAAGCCCCGCTGTGCCCCGCTGTGCCTCTGGTTCATCGGGTACAGCAGCACGGCGGGGGGCGGATTCAAAGCCCCCGCCGGTGCGCCCCGTTCTTTTTCTCACAAGGGGCACAGCGGATCGGGGCACAGCGGAATTCAGGGCGGGCGGTGCTCATTGCGTGGCCTCTGGCGGCGTCGCAATAGACGGTGGCGGAGTGAGCTTGTCGGCCGGCAGTGCACCTGTCTTGCGCAGCGCATCGCGCTCGTCCGCAGTCAATCTGACGATGTAGGTGCGCCTGGCGTTGTTCACCAGGCGCCAGCCCGGCGGTACGCGAACGTCGTGCAGCCAGCCCTCGCCCAGCAGCCGGCCCAAGGCCTCGCGCTTCGCGTCGGTCTTGAAGCCCTTGACGGCTTCCACGAGGCCACGCTGTGCAGCGTGCCAGGCTTGCCGTCACGGCTGTAGCCACGTCGGACCAGCGGGCAGGTGGTGCCCTCGAAGTAGCTCGACGACAGGTCGTACAGCACCAAGCCGCCAGCGCTGAGGTGGCGAGCCGCCAGCTTGGCCTGGATGGTGTCTTGACGCGCAAGCAGCCAGTCCATGGCCGCGTACAGATCGTCCTCGTCAGCATCGGGCACGCCGGCATCCAGACGTGCCAGCGCGGATAGCGACGTGGCCCCGGCTTCGCTCAGCGCCTGTGCGGCGAACATGCTGGCCTGCAGCGGCGCCAGCTGCAGCAGTGCGTCGCCGAAGCCAGCCATGCCCGCTGTCGGCAGCGCCTTGGCCGCGATGTTGACGGTCTGGACGGGCTGGGCCTGGGCGCCCACGGAGAGAGTCGCCACGACAGCTATGAACTGCCGTAACGGTTCACCAATGTCGATGACGTCACCCAGGACCACGCTAACCCGCGGGCATGACGCACCATTGCTACATCGGTCTTCCGCGGCACCATACCCAACACTGCCACAACACAGCCGCCAAGTGTTTCTTCGGCGCGATTTGCGGCTTCAGGCTGCGCGGGCAGCCTGCGGGTAAGCACGAGCCTTGACGAACGCTATCTGTGATATCTTATTAAAAGTTTGCAAAGAACCCGTTGTGCCGACGCCAAAGGATGCACCGATGCGCCTCCCTGCTCATGGTTTGAACTGGGAACAGATCTCGCCGCTGCTCGAAGCTGCCAAGGCTGGCGACTTCTCCTGGCGCAAAGGCCGCATGGCCTTTTATTTCTATTACCTCGACGACGCGCTCAGCCAGGTACAAAAGGGCGCCTACACCAGCTTCTGGACCGAGAACAGCCTCGGCAAGGGCGCCTTCCCCAGTCTGGCAAAACTGGAAGCCGACGTCATCCGCTGGGGGCTCAACCTGATGCAGGCGCCGGAAGACGCGGCCGGCACCTTCACATCCGGCGGCTCGGAGAGCATCTTTCTGGCGCTGCAAACCATGCGCGATGCGGCGCGCACCGAGCGCAACATCAGTACACCCAATGTGGTGGTGCCACGCACCGCACATCCGGCCTTCAATCGGGCAGGGCATGCCCTGGGCATCGAGATCCGCCGCACGCCGACGACGCGGGCTGACTACCGCGCCGATGTGGCGGGCATGGCGCAGCGCATCGACGCCCACACGATCGGCCTCGTCGGCTCGGCACCCAATTACCCCTTCGGCGTGTTCGACCCTATCGAAGCGCTGGGCGCCCTGGCGCAGGAGCGCGGCTTGTGGCTGCATGTGGACGCCTGCATGGGCGGCTTCCTCTCGCCCTGGGTGCAGCGCCTGGGCTACGCGATCCCGGTGTGGGACTTCCGCGTGCCGGGCGTCACCAGCATCTCGGCCGACCTGCACAAATACGGCATGGCGCCCAAAGGCGCGTCGTTGATGCTGCTGCGCTCGGATGACATCAAACAGAAGTACCAGAAGTTCGACTTTCGCGACTGGGAACGCGGCCAGTACGCCACCTATGTGATGCAGGGAACCCGCCCGGGCGGCGCCGTGGCCGCCGCCTGGGCCGTGCTGCAGCATCTGGGTGAAGACGGCTATCTGCGCTGCGCGCGCCTGATCATGGATGCCAAGCAGCAGCTGGTCGACGGCGTGAACGCGAT
>JBBQOR010000109.1:0-6699 GCA_038331055.1 Burkholderiales bacterium | reverse complement strand
CATCGGCAAAGGCCGGCATCGCAGCCACCTGGCCGTTGATGACGTTAGAGCTGGCGTACACCGGCAGGTAGGGCTTGAGCGCCACCGCAGGCTCGCCCAGGTAGGCGTTGAGCGGCTCCAGCCAGCCGGCGCCGTAGTACTGCGCCGGGTTGACGATGTCGATCAGGTACAGGTCGATCGACGAGTCCTTGGCGTTCAGCACCGTGCTCAGGTACTGGCGCTGCAACTCGCTGGTGGCGCCGCCGGTCTCGACTTCGATCAGCACGCCGGGGTTGGCCTTCTGGTAACGCTCGAAGAGCACGCGCATCAGGTCGGGGCGCTGGTTCTGGCCGCCGGAGAAGACGCGCAGTTTGGTCGGCGTCCGTGCCTGCGTCTGTGCCTGCGTCTGTGCCTGCGCTGGCAGGCCGACGAGCAGCGCACCGGCCAGCGCAACGCCGGCTTGAAGCAGGGCAAGGCGTCGTGTCATGGGGTCTCCTAGTCGGCGCGTTGCGCCGCCTTCACAGCGCTGCGCCGCTGGCGCGGTCGAACAGGTGCAGGTGCGACGGGCTGACGAACAGCTCGGTGCGGGTGCCGGCGGCCGGCCGGTAGGCGGCCGGGCAGCGGGCCACCATCTCGGCCTGGCCGATGCGGAAGGTGACCAGCGTCTCTGCGCCCAGCGGTTCGAGCAGCAGCACCTCGGCCGCCAGCACCACGTCGTCGCCGGCCTCGCGCGCCAGACGCAGGTTCTCCGGCCGCACACCGAAGCTCAGATCTACGCTGCCGCCCGCGCGGCGCGCCAGATCGGCCGGCAAGGCCGCCAGAGCGCCGCCCAGGTCGGCCCGGCCGTCGGCCAGCGTGCAGGGCACCAGGTTCATCGGCGGCGCGCCGGTGAAGCCGGCCACGAACACGGCAGCGGGCCGGTTGTAGATGGCGTCCGGCGTGTCGTACTGCATCAGGTGCCCGGCCGACAGCACCGCGATGCGGTCGGCCAGCGTCATCGCCTCGACCTGGTCGTGGGTGACGTAGATGATGGTCGCGCCCAGGCGCTGGTGCAGCCGCTTGATCTCGCTGCGCATCTCGTTGCGCAGTTGCGCGTCGAGGTTGGACAGCGGCTCGTCGAACAAGAACACCTGCGGCTCGCGCACGATGGCGCGGCCGATCGCCACGCGCTGGCGCTGTCCGCCCGACAGCGCAGCCGGCCGGCGATCGAGCATGTGCTCGATGCGCAGCAGTCTGGCCACGTCCATCACCCGGCGCTGGATCTCGGCTTCGGGGGTCTTGCGCAGGCGCAGCCCGAAGGCCATGTTCTCGAACAGCGTCTTGTGCGGGTACAGCGCGTAGTCCTGAAAGACCATCGCGATGTCGCGGCTGCGCGGCGGCAGCTCGTTGACGACCCGATCGCCGATGCGCACCTCGCCGCCGCTGATGGTCTCGAGCCCTGCCACCATGCGCAGCAGCGTGCTCTTGCCGCAGCCGCTGGGGCCGACGAAGACGACGAACTCGCCATGCCGGATCTCGAGGTCGATGCCGTGAATGACGGTGGTCTTGCCGTCATAACTCTTGCGCACGCCGCGCAGCACCACGCCTGACATGCCGGGCCCGGGGCTTCAATAGCCGCTCTGGCCGTTCTCGGTGCGTGTGCCGTCCTGCAGCGTGTGCACATGCTCGCTGGAATCGGACGCGCGCAGCGCCTTCACTGCCGCCTGCGCGCCGCGCATCAGCAGCCCCAGGTCAGAGGCGACGGCGATGTAGTCGTAGCCCAGGGTCCGATAGGTGGTGACGACCTCGGGCGTGCCGCCGACGCTGCCGATCGGCATGCCGAGCGCACGCGCGCGCCGCGCCGCGTCGCCCATCAGCGCCAGCACCTCCGGGTGCATGAGCTGGCCGACATGGCCCATCGCGCCGGACAGGTCGGCCGGGCCGACGAACAGCGCGTCGACGCCGGGCACGGCAGCAATCGCCTCGAGCTGCGCGACCGCGGCAGGGGTTTCCAGCTGCAGCACGACGCCGATGCCCTGGTTGGCCGTGCGTGCGTAATCGGGCGCGGTGCCGAAGCGTGTGGCGCGGCTCATGCCGGCCCTGCCGCGTACGCCCTCGGGCGGGTAGCGCGTGGCGGCCACCGCACGCGCCGCCTCTTCGGCGTTTTGCACGAACGGGAACAGCAGCGTCTGCGCGCCGGCGTCCAGCACCCGCTTGACGGTCACGCTGTCGTTCCACGGCACGCGCACCACCGGCACCATCTTCGTATTGCCGGCCGCCTGCAGCAGGTGCACCAGCGCCGTGATGTCCAGTGGCGAGTGCTCCATGTCGAGCACGCCCCAGTCGAAGCCGGCCGTACCCACCGCTTCGGTGACGATGGCGCTGGCCGACATGACCCAGGTGCCGATGGGCGTGCGCTGGGCGCGCGCGCCGAGCAGTTGGCGAAACGGGTTCATGGCGGACGGCTCCAGGCGGCGTTCAGTAGATGACGGGTTCGGGCGTCGGGTCGGTGCCCTGCAGGAAGTCGAGGTCGGCGCCTTCGTGCGCCTGCGTCACGTGGCGCTGGTACAGCATGGTCCAGCCGCGAAGGAAGGGCTGCACCGGGGCGGTCCAGGCGGCGCGGCGACGCGCGAGTTCGGCCTCGTCCACCTCCAGCGTCAGGCTGCGCGCGGCCACATCGACGGCCACCCAGTCGCCGTCGTGCACCAGCGCCAGCGGGCCGCCAACCGCGCTCTCGGGGCTGATGTGCAGCACGCAGCTGCCGTAGTGCGTGCCGCTCATGCGCGCGTCGGACAGGCGCAGCATGTCGCGCACACCACGCTCGAGCAGCTTCTTCGGGATCGGCAGGTTGCCCCACTCGGGCATGCCCGGCGCGCCCACCGGGCCGGCGTTGCGCAGCACCAGCACGGTGTTCTCGTCGCAGTCGAGCGCCGGGTCGGCCATCGCCGCGTTCATCTGCGCCGGGTGGTCGAATACCAGCGCGCGGCCGCGGTGCTTGAACAGCCGCTCGCTGGCCGCGCTGGGCTTCATCACCGCGCCCTCGGGCGCCAGGTTGCCGCGCACCACCGCCAACGCCGGATGCGGGCTGACGGGCCGGTCGAGCGGCCGGATGACGTCGGCGTCAACCACCTCGCGGCCCTGCAACTGATCGCGCAGCGGCCGGCCGCTGACTGTGAGCTCGTCCAGCGACAGGTGCTCGCGGATGACGTTCATGAGCGCCGGCAGGCCACCAGCGTAGTAGAAGTCCTCCATCAGCTTGTCGCCTGCGGGGAACAGGTTGGCCAGTACCGGCACGCGCCGAGCCACCGCGTCCAGATCGGCCAGCGTCAGCGCCACGCCGGCGCGCCGCGCCATGGCGATGATGTGCACGCAGGCGTTGGTCGAACCGCCCAGCGCCATCTGCACCGCCGCCGCGTTGAGGAAGGACCCGCGCGTCAGGATGCGCTGCGGGGTCAGGTCTTGCCAGACCATGCCGACGATGCGCTCGCCGCAGTCGGCCGCCATGCGCGGATGCGCCGAGTCCATCGCCGGAATGCTGCTCGCGCCCGGCAAGGACATGCCCAGCGCCTCGGCGATGGCCGTCATGGTGCTCGCTGTGCCCATGGTGTTGCAGGTGCCGGGCGAGCGCGTCATGCGCTGCTCGAGCCGCACCCACTCTTCGGGCGGCAGTCGGCCGGCCTGCATCTCGTCCCAGAAGACTCGCGTGTGCGTGCCGGCGCCCACCGTGCGGCCCTGGTGGCGGTCGTTGAGCATCGGCCCGGCGGGCATGAAGAGGGCCGGCACGCCCATGCTGATGGCGCCCATCAGCGTGCCCGGCGTGGTCTTGTCGCAGCCGCCCATCAGCACCACGCCGTCCACCGGGTGCGAGCGCAGCAGCTCTTCGACTTCCATCGCCAGCAGGTTGCGGTAAAGCATGGTGGTGGGCTTGACCATCACCTCGCCCAGGCTCAGCGCAGGCAGCTCCAGTGGCGTGCCACCGGCCGTCTGCACTCCGCGCTTGACCGCCTCGGCACGCTCGCGCAAGTGGGCGTGGCAAGGCGAGAGATCGCTCCAGGTGTTGACCACGGCGATCACCGGACGCTCCATCACGTCTTCGCGCCGCAGGCCCATCTGCTGCATGCGTTGGCGGTGCGCAAAGCCGCGCATGCCCTGGTCGGCAAACCAGCGGCGGCTGCGCAGTTCAGCCAAGGTACGGGGCATGGACGAAGGGGCCGGGATGCGGGAAGTCGCCAAGGGATGCTGCGCGTTGTTACCGCTAACATCAATCCGGTGGAAACCCGGAGCCGACGACTGACAGCGTGGTGGACAGCGCCGCCATGAGCCCACCCGCCCGCCAGGCACGCCGCGGGCACGGCCGTGTCACGCTGCGCGTGGTTGCCGAGGCGGCGGGCGTCACAGCCATCACCGTCTCGCGCTTCCTGCGCGAGCCGGCCCGGGTGGCGCCGCAGACGGCCGAGCGTGTGCGCGCCGCGCTGGCGCAGACCGGCTATCTGCCCAACAAGCAGGCCGGGCTGCTGGCCAGCGGGGTCAGCAACATCGTCGCCGCGCTGCTGCCCAACTTGGCCAACTCGATCTTCGCCGAGACCGTGCAGGGCCTGGCCGACGGGCTGCAGACCGCTGGCTTCGAGTTGCTGATCACCGCCACCGGCTATTCGCTCGAACGCGAAGAGGAGCAGTTGCGCACACTGCTGGGCTGGCGTCCGGCCGCGGTGGTCATGACCGGGCGCCGCCACTCGGCTGCCGCGCTGGAGTTGCTGCGCCGTGCGCGCCGCGCCGGCACGCCGGTGGTCGAGATCTGGGACCGCCAGGAGAGCCCGGGCCGCACCGCGGCGCAGGGCTTTGCGCAGATCGGCTTCAACCACGACGACGTCGGGCGCGCAATGGCCGAGCACCTGCTGCGCGCAGGGCACCGCCGGCTGGCTTATGTGGACAGCGGCGTCGCCGAGGACTACCGCGCGCACGAGCGCGGGCTGGCCTTCGCCGCGGCCGCACGCGCCGCTGGGGCGCAGGTCTGGGTGCAGGTGGCATCGCCCGGCGATGCCTTCGATGCCGGGCGCCAGGTGTTCGGTGATCTGTTGCGCGCTGGCCCGCCAGCGCCCAGCGCAGCCGCCTTCGCCAATGACCACTTGGCAGCAGGCGCGCTGCTGGAGGCGCTGCGCCGGCGCATTGCGGTTCCGCAGCGACTGGCGTTGCTGGGCTTTGGCGACTTCGCCATCGCGCGCCAGCTCGAGCCGGCGCTGTCCACCGTGCAACTGCCGCGGCGCGAGATCGGCAGCGAGACCGCCCGGCTGTTGGTCGAGTCACTGCGGCGTGGCCAACCCATGGCGTCGGCCACGCTGCCCTGGGCGCTGGTGGCGCGCGGCAGCACCGCGCCATCGGGCCGCCGCGGCTGATGCGGTGGCTGCCTGGCCACTGAAAACCGGGGCAATGCCTGCACAATCAGAGCGCTCTGCGGCCGCCGAAAGGCGTGGCCGCAGCACAATGTGGCGCGGTCCGACCGGCATCGTTGGCAATCTATCCGCCCGATGGCCCGCCCGGCGACTTCAGCAGCGATGTCTTCCGAACCATCCGCCGAGAGCCGCGCCAGGCTCGACGCTGCCCTGGCAATGACCATGCACCCTGAACACCCCGAACTCCCAGAAGACGCCGACCCCCCTGAGTGCCCTGAGCCCGCCCCCGGCAGCGACGAGCCGGGGTTCTCCGAACATCTGCCGATGCTCTACAACGTGGTCTATTGCAGCCGCGCCAACGCCGGCATCGACGCTGCCGCGGTCGACCGCATCATTGCCACGTCACATCTGCACAACCCGCGCTGGGGCATCACCGGCATGCTGGTGTTCGGCGACAACATCTTCTTTCAGTGGCTGGAAGGCCCGCGGGCCAGCATCCTGCGCTTGATGGCGCTGCTGCGCACCGACAACCGGCACGAGCAGATCATCATGCTCAGCGAAGTCGAGGAGGCACGCGAGCGCCTGTTTCCTCAGTGGGACATGGAACTCGTGGACGCCGATCAGATTCGCGACGTGCTGACCGATGCGCTCAGCGACGAGACCCTGGCCGCACACGACGCCGACGCCTTGCGAGCGCTGCTGACCGGTATCGACGCGCGCCTGGGTGCTGCGCCACCTTGATCGCCGGCCGCAAGAGGGTGCCGGTTTCGGGCTGTGCTACCAGCCGTGATGCAAGAAATCGATCGCCGAAAAGATGGTGTCGCTTTGGCGGTCGAGACTCGCAACGAGGTGGGTCAGTTCGGCGTGCGGGACTGCGGCCATGAACTGCGTGGCCATCGTCACCTTGGCGCCTTGAACCTCAAAGATCGGATTCAGCCGATCCGCTGGCGTCGGCGCAGCGTTCAGGGGAAGAAGCGGCACGACGACTCTTGTGTTGAGTCGGGTGATCAAGTCCGCCTGGACATCCAGCAGGAACCCTGTACCGCCTCGATTGGCGTAGACATCGAAGCGCGCCATCAGAAGTTTCGATGCTTTGCCAAAGGGATCCCGTTCCTGTCGACATAAGCATTCGAACTCTCGAGGGCGGCCTGGTTCGACTGCAGCCAGATGGCTTCTTGCCTGGCGGCAACCGCTCGGGACAGCCCTTCCTCGGACGCCTTCGAAATGTTGATCCCCAAGCGCTTGGCGTGTTCCAGCAGACCGGCATCGATCGTGACGTTGGTTGCCTTGCGGAAGGACGTGGTCGGGGGCGGCTTCATGGGTCGGTGACACCGTAGAGGCGGATAGTGGA
>JBBQOR010000108.1:0-6717 GCA_038331055.1 Burkholderiales bacterium | reverse complement strand
GCAGGAAGTAACCGATGCTGTTGTTCGCACGGACCGTCGTCGTGGCGCCGTTGAGCGAAGCGAAGACGTTGATCGAGCTGCCGACACCGTTGGTGCCGAACGGATCGAACAAGGTGTGGTTCCAGAAGTCCGGCGTGTAGTCGCGACCGAGGCGAACTTCACCGAAGGAGCCGAGCAGGCTGACGGTCGAACGCCGCTGCCAGGTCTGGGGGTTGGCAGCGCTGCCAAGCGCCGAAGTCGGGCCGCCACCGGTGTCAAGCGACAGCCCGCCTTCGATCCAGAAGGCCGCGCGCAATCCGCCGCCGAGGTCTTCGACGCCGCGGAAGCCGAGTCGGCTGCTGGCGATGCCGTCGGTGCTGAGCGACTTGACGGACACAGAGCCGTTCTTCACATTGCGCATATTGACGTCAGCGACACCGAACAAGGTGACCGACGACTGTGCCGAAGCGACGCCCGCGAACGCGGTCAGCGCGGCCAGGGCGAGCAGAGATCTTTTCATTGCAACTATCTCCTAGGTTGAACAAGAGGTCCCGATCGGGATGGAACCCTTCGAGGGGGCTGATCAGGCCAACCTCCTCAGCGGAAGTTGTCCGTATTGCACCAGAGGGCCCGGCGCGATGCAAAGGCCAGCAGGAGAATTCGCCCACCTCTGTTGTCTGCGAACAACGAGGTCATCATGCCGCCTGACCTTGGCTGGGTCGAGCGGCCGATTATGCTCGACCGATGAACTCCACCCGCGTTGATGACTTATTGAGCAGCCTGGACAACGCGTTGCGCACCCTCAGCGGGGCCGTTCACGCCGCTCGCCCCCGGCCGCGGGCCAGCACCGACGTGCTCAGCGAAGCCGACCGCCGGTTGTCTGGCGCGCTGATGCGCGTCAACGATGTCGGCGAGGTCTGCGCGCAGGCCCTCTACCAGGCGCAGGCCCTCACCGCGCGCACACCGATGCTGCGCTTGCAAATGCAGGACGCTGCGCGTGAGGAGACCGATCACCTGGCCTGGACGCGCGAGCGGCTCGTCGAACTCGGCGACCGACCGAGCCTGCTGAACCCGCTGTGGTACGTCGGCGCCTTTTCGATCGGCCTGCTGGCCGGCCGCCTGGGCGACCAGACCAGCCTGGGCTTCGTCGTCGAGACCGAACGCCAGGTGGAAGAGCATCTGGCCGGCCACATGGAGCGGCTGCCTGCCGCCGATGCGGCCTCGCGCGCGATCGTCGAACAGATGAAATCGGACGAGCGGCGCCACGCCGAAGCAGCCGAGCAGGCCGGCGCGCTGCCGCTGCCGGCGCCGCTGCGCTGGGCCATGCGCGGCGCGGCGCGGCTGATGACGAGCACGGCGCACCGCATCTGAACGGGCGGCGCGCCTCAGCCTTCGACCAATTCGAGGCTGGTGGTGATTTCGGCGGTGTGCGCCAGCATCGCGGTAGCCGAACAGTAGCGTTCGCGCGACAGTTGCACAGCCCGCTCGGCCGCCGCCTGAGGCAGCCCGCGCCCCGAAATGGTGAAGTGCATGTGGATTCGCGTGAAGACCTTGGGGTCGGCGTCGGCGCGTTCGGCGCTGAGCTTGACGCGGCAGCCGCTGACCTCATGGCGGCCGCGCTGCAGGATCAGCACCACGTCGAAAGCGGTGCAGCCGCCGGCACCGGCGAGCACGGTTTCCATGGGTCGCGGCGCCAGGTTGCGCCCGCCGCCGTCGATGGCGCCGTCCATCGTCAGCAGGTGGCCGCTGCCGGTTTCGGCGACAAATCCCATGCCGGTGGCCGGCATCCAGTCGATCGTGCATTCCATCGGGCATCCCTTCCTTGGTGCATGCGCGCCAACACCGCGCACCGCATTCTGGAGGCGCTCACCCAACGAAGAAACCGTCCGGGATATTGCGCTGCAGCATGGCGATGCTAGACTGCCTCCAAGGGTGCTGCGACGGGCCCGCCGGTTGTCTCCTCCACCTCCGAACGGTGGATTGGCCCGGGGTGAAAGCCCCGGGCCTTTTTCTTGGTCGGCTTAACATCCTGCCCCCCCGCCAGCCCGCCCCGCCAGCCCGCCCCGCCCGCACCTGTGCGCACGACCGACTACCTGAAGAAGATCCTCACGGCGCGCGTCTACGACGTGGCCGTCGAGACGCCGCTGGAGCCGGCGAAGACGCTGTCGAAGCGACTGGGCAACCAGGTGCTGCTCAAGCGCGAGGACCAGCAGCCGGTGTTCAGCTTCAAGCTGCGCGGGGCTTATAACAAGATGGTCCAGCTCAGTGCCGAGCAACTCGCGCGCGGCGTCATCTGCGCTTCTGCCGGCAACCACGCGCAGGGCGTGGCGATGTCGGCGCGCCGGCTGGGCTGCCACGCGGTGATCGTGATGCCGGTGACGACGCCGCGGCTGAAGATCGATGCAGTGCATGCCCTGGGCGGCGAGGTGGTGCTGCATGGCGACAGCTTCTCGGACGCTTACGAGCACGCGCTTGGGCTGCAGGCCGAGCGCGGGCTGTGCTTCGTGCACCCCTTCGACGATCCCGACGTGATTGCCGGCCAGGGCACCATCGGCATGGAGATCCTGCGCCAGCACCAGGGGCCGATCCAGGCCGTGTTCGTCGCCATCGGCGGCGGCGGGCTGATCGCCGGCATCGCCGCCTACCTGAAGGCAGTGCGGCCCGAGATCCGCGTCATCGGCGTGCAGACCACGGACTCGGACGCCATGCTGCAGTCGGTGCGTGCCGGGCGCCGCGTGACGCTCGAGGAGGTCGGGCTGTTCAGCGACGGCACCGCTGTCAAGCAAGTCGGCGTGGAGACCTTTCGCCTGGTGCGCAAGTGGGTCGACGACTTCGTGGTGGTCGACACCGACGAGGTCTGCGCGGCCATCAAGGATGTGTTCCAGGACACGCGCAGCATCCTCGAGCCGGCCGGGGCGATGGGCGTGGCGGCGGTGAAGAAGTACGTCGCGCAGCACAAGATGCGCGGCCAGACCTTCGTCACCATCACCTGCGGCGCGAACATGAACTTCGACCGCCTGCGCTTCGTCGCCGAGCGCGCCGAGTTCGGCGAGCAGCGTGAGGCGCTGTTCGCCGTCACCATCCCCGAGGCCCGCGGCTCCTTCAAGCGCTTCTGCGAACTGGTGGGCCCGCGCTCGGTGACCGAGTTCAACTACCGCATTTCGGACCAGCATGTGGCGCATGTCTTCGTCGGCATCGCGATCCAGCGGCGTGACGAGGCCGCGCGCATGGCGCGCCACTTCAAGCGCCAGGGCTTTGCCACCGTCGACCTGAGCGACGACGAACTGGCCAAGGAACATGTGCGGCACATGGTCGGCGGTCGCAGCGATCTGGCCAGCGACGAGCGGCTGTACCGCTTCGTCTTCCCCGAGCGGCCAGGCGCGCTGATGCGCTTTCTGGATGCCATGCACCCGGGATGGAACATCAGCCTGTTCCACTACCGCAACCAGGGCGCGGACTACGGACGCATCCTGGTGGGCATCCAGGTGCCCGCCAGCGATGACGCGGCCTTCGCCGAGTTTCTGCGCACGCTGGCCTACCCCTGCACCGAGGAGACCGGAAACCCGGTGTATCGGTTGTTTCTGCGCTGAGGGCTCGCCGATACACTGGTTCGCATGGCTGCCTCGCGCTCACTGATCTCGCCGACAACGAATCCGTTGCTCGAGAAGGCCCTGCGCGGAAAACTTGCGCGGCGCAGCGAGGCCGTCGGCAGCCTGGGCGAGCTCGAGCCGCTGGCCGTTCGCCTGGGCCTGATGCAGAACACGCTCAAGCCGCGCTTTCGCGAGCCGCAGGTGGTGCTCTTCGCGGCCGACCACGGCCTGGTGGTGGACAGCGCCGCGCCGCCACAGCGGCGGCAGACCCATGAGCAGGTGAGTGCGCTCCTCAACGGGCGGCTGCCGATCGCCGCCTTCGCACGCAGCCAGCAACTCGACCTGCACGTGGTGGACTGCGGCATCGCCGCCGACATGCACACGCACGAGCGGCTGCTCACGCGCAAGATCGCCCACGGCACGCGCAACGCACGCGCGACGCTGGCCATGACGCTGGAGCAGGCCCATGCCGCAATGCGCGCCGGCATGGAGATCGGCGAATCGATGCGCGGCAACATGGTGGTCTGCGCCGGGATGGGTTTCGGCGCCCACGAGAGCGCCGCGCTGGTGATGTCGCGCCTGAGCGACACGCCGATCCGCGACCTGCTGGCTGGAGCCGGTGACCGCGACGATCCAGACCTGGCGCATGCGCTGCTGGTGGTGCAGGCGGCGCAGTCGCGCCACAGGGACGTGCGCGACCCGGTCGAGGTGCTGGCGGCCTTCGGCGGCTTCGAGGTGGCGGTGATGGTCGGCGTCATGCTGGTCGCGGCCAGCAAGCGCCATCTGCTGATGATCGACGGCATGTCGGCCTGCGCCGCGCTGATGCTGGCCGCGCGCATCGCCAGCCCGGTCACCGAGTACTGCGTGTTCTCGCGCAGCCACTCGCATCCGGGGCTTGACGTGGCGCTCGGGCTGTTCCGCACTGGCTCGCTGCTCGAACTGGGTCTGGAGAGCGTGGACGGCACCGGCGCCGTACTCGCCTGGCCGCTGATTAAAAGCGCGGCGGCATTGCTCACCGAAGTGGCCGACGGCGACGACCCGGGGCCAACGCGCCCGCAGAGTCTGGCTGAAAGCGATCCGCTGGCGCGGTCCGTGGCCGGCTAGCGGGTCGCCTCGCGGCCGGATTGGTTGGACGGCTCGCCCGTCGCCGGGTCGAGGACCGGCGCGCCGGCGTAGGGCGCGGTCGGCGCCATTCCCGGCAGCATCCCTGGTGGCAGGCGTGGCTGCAGCGGCTGCAGTCCCGGCAGCGCGAAGCCGGCTGGCGGCTGGCCCGCCACGGCGGGCGCACCGGGCTGCCCGGTCGCCGGTGGCGGCAGCACCGGCAGCTCGAGCGTGATCTCGCCCGGCACCCCGGCCGTCCCCAGGCGGGCGGCGCGCCATTGGACCGACCTGAGCACCGTCGCGCCATCGACGCGCGCGCCGACGCGATAGGCGCGCGGCGGCTGGCCGTCGATGGCGATCAGTGCCACGCCGGGGCCGGCGCCGCGCGGCGCAACCACACCCACCAGCTTGTAGCGCGAGGCCTCGGGCGGCGGCGCAGCGATCTCCTCGGCCACCGGGCGCAGTTCGGCGCCGAGCACGCGTGACAGGTCGGACATCGGCAGCGCCGAGGCGCCGGCTACCGGCACCCCGGGCGGCACCGCTGGACCCGCCGCAAACAGCCTCAGACCCCAGAACAGCGCGCTGCCGGCCACCAAGAGCCAGACCCCGAACGCTGCCCATCGAGCTGCCATGCCCGGATTATCATGTTCCGCATGGTCTGGTCTTCGTTCTCCGTACCGCCGCGCCGCCGCCATATTCGCGGCTTCACACTGATCGAGCTGATGGTGGTGCTGGTCATCATCGGTGTGCTCGCCGCGCTGATCGTGCCCAACGTGCTTGACCGCACCGACGATGCGCGCGTCACCGCCGCGCGCACCGACGTCAACAACCTCGTGCAGGCGCTCAAGCTCTACAAGCTGGACAACCAGCGCTATCCGAGCGGCGAGCAGGGCCTGGAGGCGCTGGTGCGCAAGCCCACCGCCGGCGCAGTACCTCCCGGCTGGAAGCCTTACCTCGACAAGCTGCCGGCCGACCCCTGGGGCCGTCCGTACCAGTACCTGAGCCCTGGCCTCAAAGGCGAGATCGACGTCTTCAGCCTCGGCGCCGACGGGCAGCCGGGCGGCGAAGGCAAGAATGCCGACATCGGCTCCTGGCAGTAGCCGCGGCCCGGCTCGGCGGCTGCGTGCCCCGAAAGCGCGCGGCTTCACGCTGATCGAAATCTTTGTCGTGCTGCTGATCGTGGCGCTGGGCGCTGGTGCGGTGAGCCTGGCGCTGCGGGACGGCGGTGAGCGCCGCCTGGCGCGCGAGGGCGAACGGCTGGCCTCGCTGCTCGAGTCGGCGCGCGCCGAGGCCCGCGCCGGTGCCTTCACCGTGCGCTGGGTGCCGGCGCGCGAGCCCGGTGCTGACGACTTTCGCTTCGTCGGACTGCCCAAGGCGGCCGGCATGCCCACGCATTGGCTGGAGCCCGGCGTCAGCGCGCAGGTGCTGGGCGCCAGCGCCGTCGCGCTGGGTCCGGAGCCGCTGATCGGCGCACAGCGGATCGTGCTGCGGCTGGGCGAGCGGCGACTGGAACTGGCGACCGACGGGCTGGCACCGTTCAGCGTCGTCGCGCCGTCCTGACCGGCGGTGAAGCCGCCCTTCCTCCGTAACCGGCCACGCAGGCGCGGTCACGGCCGCGGCTTCACGCTGGTCGAGGTGCTGGTCGCACTGGCCATCGTCGCCGTCGTGCTGGGCGCCGGGCTGCGCGCCGCCGGCACGGTGCTGGACAACGCCTCGCGGCTGTCCGAGGTGGTGGCCGCGCAGTGGTGCGCCGACAACCGGCTGGTCAACCTGCGGCTGGCGCGCCAGCTGCCCGGCATCGGCGACAGCGACTTCAGCTGCGAGCAGATGGGCCGCAGCTACCGCGGCCGGCTGCTGGTGCGGCCGACACCGAACCCCAACTTCCGCCGCGTCGACGCCGTGGTCGCAGACGAGCAGGGCCGGCCGCTGGTCACGCTGTCGACCGTGCTCTCGCGCTTCTAGGACAGGCCAGCCGATGCGGCAGACGCGCACCCCGTCCCACCGCCCGGCGCGCGGCTTCACGCTGGTCGAGGTGCTGGTGGCGCTG
>JBBQOR010000107.1:0-6736 GCA_038331055.1 Burkholderiales bacterium | reverse complement strand
CGCGGGCGTCCAGCCCGGCCTGCAGGCGCGCCACGGCGGCCGGGCGGTAGAGGTCGTGCTGGGTGTCTTCGGCGCGCGACCAGATCACCTGCACCGGCCGGCCTTCGGCCGCGCGGGCGATCTGTGCGGCCTGCTCGATGAAGTCCACCTCCAGCCGGCGGCCGAAACCGCCGCCCAGCAGTTGCACCTGCACGTCCACGCGCTGCTCGTCGATGCCCAGGGTGGTGGCGACGGCGGCGCGCGCGATGTCGGGCACCTGCGTCGAGGCCCAGACCGTGGCGGCGCCGTCCTTGAACTGCACAGTGCAGTTGATCGGCTCCATCGCCATGTGCGCCAGGTAAGGCGCGCGGTACTCGGCCTCGATCGTGCGTGCCGCGCCAGCCAGCGCGGCCTTGAAATCGCCCAGCGCGTAGTAGGTGAAGCCCTCGTCGCGGTCGAGCGCGGCGGCAAAGGCGTTCATCAGGCCTTCGCTCGACAGGGCCGCGGCGGGGCCGGCGTCCCATTGCACGGTCACCGCCTGCACCGCCTTCATCGCCTGCCAGGGCTGGTCGGCGATCACCGCCACGCCGCCGCTGCCACCGGCCGCGCCGGGCGGGAAGGCCAGCACCGTGCGCACACCGGGCAGGGCCTGCGCCGCGGCGCCGTCATGGCTTGCGACCCGCCCACCGAGCGTCGGGCACATGACCACGCTGGCGTAGAGCAGACCGGGCGGCAGCACGTCGATGCCGAAGCGCGCCGTGCCGTCGATCTTCGAGGCCGCCTCCAGCCGCGGCATGCCCTTGCCGATGATCTTGAACTGGTCAGGGTGCTTCAGCGCCACCTTCTCGGGCAGCGGCATCCTGGCGGCGTCCTCGGCCAGATCGCCGAAGCGCGCCGTGTACCCACCGGGGTGGCGCACCTCGCCTGCGACGACCGTCAACTTGTCGGCCGGCGTGTTCCAGCGCTCGGCGGCCGCGGCCACCAGCATTGCGCGCGCCGAGGCGCCGGCCTCGCGCATCGGCAGCCACAGGTCCTTGGTGCTCGACGAGCCGCCGGTCATCATCAGGCCGAACTCGCGCACCAGCTTGCTTGTGAGCCACTCGGTGGCGCTGCGCGCGACGCCGCGCTGGTCGGGGTGG
Organism: Burkholderiales bacterium; assembly: GCA_038331055.1. Lineage (GTDB taxonomy): Bacteria > Pseudomonadota > Gammaproteobacteria > Burkholderiales > Burkholderiaceae_C > Rubrivivax. Next base: position 5,618 of record JBBQOR010000107.1, on the reverse strand, counting down.
AAGGGCAGCGCATCGACGGCGGCGGCGATGTTGTTGTAGATCGGGTCGACCGGCGAGGCCTCGATGCCCACACGCGACCAGTCGGCGTCCAGCTCATCCGCCAGGATCATCGCCAGCCCGGTGTGGATGCCCTGGCCCATCTCGCTCTTGGGCATGATGACGGTGACACGGTCGTCGCTGCCGATGCGCACCCAGCCACTGAAGGCATGGCCGCGCGTGTTGTCGGCCAGCGGCTGGCCGGTCTGCAGGCGCTGGCGTGGCGGCAGCAGGCTCCAGCCCACCGTCAAGGCGCCGGCTGCCGCCAGGCTGCCCAGGATGAAGCGGCGACGGCTGCCCATCGACTCCGCCCGGCGGCTCATGCGCCGGCCGCCAGCGCCGCCTTCAGCACCGCGCGTGTGCCCTCCACCTGGGTAGCCAGCGGCAGGCTCGGCGGGCTGCCAGAGCGCCGCGCAGCCTGCTCGGGCAGCCAGGGCAGGTGCATGAAGCCCGCGCGCGCACTGTCTGGCGAAGCGGTGGCCAGCGCGTGCATCAGCGCGAAGAAGACATGGTTGCAGACAAAGGTGCCGGCTGACTGCGAGACCTCGCCGGGCACGCCGGCATCACGCAGCGCCTGCAGCATCGCCTTCAGCGGCAGCGTGGCGAAGTAAGCCGTCGGCGCGCCCGGCACGACCGGGCTGTCGACCGGCTGTGCGCCGGCGTTGTCGGGGATGCGGGCGTCGACGACGTTGATGGCCACCCGCTCCATCGACAGCGCGGCGCGCCCGCCACCCTGGCCGAGTGCCAGCACCAGCAGGGGCTGGTGGCGCCGCACGGCCTGCACCAGCGCGCCGCTGGCCTCGTCGAAGACACAGGGCAGGCACACGGACACCACGCGCGCACCACCCACCCGCCGCCCATGCAGCGCCTGCGCCACCAGCCAGGACGGGTTGACGCTCTCGCCGTCGAAGGGCTCGAAGCCGCTGAGCAGGATGCAAGGTGATGCCATGCCGGCATGGTGCCACGACGCATCGTCCCGTCGACAGCCGGGGGCTTGCCGGGGGGCTTGCCGGGAAGGCTGGCGGCGCACCGCCGCCGGCGTGCAGGCGGGCTGCGCGATACACGGCTGTTCTGTCGGATGCTGCGAGCCGCGCCGTGAGGGCTGCCCTAGGCCGGATCTGCCTCGCCCCAGCCGCCGCCGCCACCGGTCTCGATGATGAACTGGTCGCCCACCGCCATCTCCACCTGGCCGATGTGGTCGAGCATCTCGACCTGCCCGTCGACGCGTTCGACGCGGTTGATGCCCAGGGCCCCCGGTTGCCCACCGGCCATGCCGAACGAGGGCACGTGGCGGCCGTTGCTCAGGACGCTGGCGGTCATCGGCTCGAGGAACCGGATCCGCCGCACGCCACCATCGCCGCCGCGCCAGCGGCCGCTGCCACCTGATCCGCGGCGGATGGCGTAGCTTTCCAGACGCACCGGGAAGCGGTACTCCAGAACCTCGGGATCGGTCAGGCGCGAGTTGGTCATGTGCGCCTGCACCACCGAGCTGCCGGCGAAGCCGGGGCCGGCGCCGCCGCCGCCGCTGATCGTCTCGTAGTACTGGTGACGCTCGTCGCCGAAGGTGAAGTTGCTCATCGTGCAGGGGCCGCAGGCCATCACGCCGAGCGCGCCGATCAGCGCGTTGGTCACCGACTGCGAGGTCTCGACGTTGCCCGCCACCACCGCCGCCGGGTGGCGCGGGTTGAGCATGCAGCCCTCGGGCACGATCACCTGCAGCGGCTTCATGCAGCCTGCGTTGAGCGGGATGTCGTCGTCGACCATCATGCGAAAGACGTACAGCACGGCGGCCATCGTCACCGCCTTGGGCGCGTTGAAGTTGTTCGGCAACTGTGCGCTGGTGCCGCCGAAATCGATGCAGGCGCTGCGCGCCGCGCGGTCCACCGTCACGTGCACGCGGATCACGGCGCCGTTGTCCAGCGGCAGCTCGAAGGCGCCGTCCTTCAGCGCGGTGATGACGCGGCGCACCGACTCCTCGGCGTTGTCCTGCACGTGCTGCATGTAGGCCGCCACGGTGTTGCCGCCGAACTGGGCGACCATCGCACGCAGCTCTTGCGCGCCCTTTTCGTTGGCGGCGATCTGTGCGCGCAGGTCGGCCACGTTCTGGTCGGGGTTGCGCGCCGGCCACGGGCCCGAACCGAGTTGCGCGCGCAGTTCGACCTCGCGCATCACGCCGTCGCGCACGAGCAGGAAATTGTCGAACAGCGCACCCTCCTCGTCGATGGTCGTGCTGAACGGCGGCATCGACCCCGGGGTGATGCCGCCGATGTCGGCGTGGTGGCCGCGGCTGGCGACGTAGAAGCTGGGCAGCAACGCAAGCCCTTCGGCCGGGAGCTCCGCGGCCGGCGCCGGGCCGTCCCAAGGCGGCCGCGTACCCCCATGGGGGGTGGCGGCCGGTACTCCGGCTGCCGGGGGCTCCAGGTACACGGGGGTCACGACGGTCACATCGGGCAGATGCGTGCCGCCGTGGTAGGGGTCGTTGAGCACGTAGACATCACCCGGCTGCATGACCGGGTTGCGCTCGATCACGGTCTTGATGCTCTCGCTCATCGAGCCCAGGTGCACCGGCATGTGCGGCGCGTTGGCGATCAGCTCGCCGGCGGCGCTGAACAGCGCGCACGAGAAATCGAGCCGCTCCTTGATGTTCACCGAGTAGGCGGTGTTCTGCAGCCGCAGCCCCATCTGCTCGGCGATGTTCATGAACAGGTTGTTGAAGACTTCGAGCATCACCGGGTCTGCGCGGGTGCCCTGCGCCTGGGCCTGCAGGCGAAGCTGCACGCGATGCAGTTCCAATGCGCCGCCGGCGGCAAGCACGGCGCGCCAGCCGGGTTCGACGACGGTGGTCGCGTTGCGCTCGGCGATGACGGCCGGGCCGTCGATGGCGGCTCCGGCCTTCAACTGCTCGCGCACGTGCAGCGCCGCGTCGTGCCAGGCGCCTTCGGCGTGCATGCGCACCCAGGCCGCCGGCTGCGCCGAGTGCGGCACAGCGACCTCGCCCGCCGTCACGACATGCGTCTCGCCGGCCGCCGCGGCCTCCACCGACACGGCCTCGACGACGAGGCCTCGCCCAGGCATCAGGAAGGCGAAGCGCTGTCGGTAAGCGGTCTCGAAGTCGCGCCGCGCTTCGGGCAGTTCGCCCAGCGGCACCACCAGCGCGGTATCGGAGCCGTCGTAGCGCAGGTGCAGCCGGCGGCGCAGTGTGATCGCTGCGGGCGCCACGCCCTGCGCCTCGAGCTCTTCGGTGGCAGCGCCGGCCAGCCGCTCGAGCAGCACGTTCGCGGCGTGCAGCCCGGCGCCATCCAGCGGCTGCTCGAGCGAGGCCTCGCGCATCGCGATCTGGTCGGCCAGGCCCATGCCGTAGGCGCTGAGCACCCCGGCCAGCGGGTGGATGAAGACGCGCGACATGCCCAGCGCATCGGCCACCGCGCAGGCATGCTGCCCGCCGGCGCCGCCGAAGCACTGCAAGGTGTAGCGCGTGACGTCGTAGCCGCGCGCGACAGAGATGCGCTTGACGGCGTTGGCCATGTTCTGCACCGCGATGCGCAAGAAGCCCTCGGCCAGCGACTCGGGCGTGGCGTCATCGCCACTCGCCTGCACCTCCGCGGCCAGCGCCCCGAACTTCGTGACCACGCCGTCGCGGTCCAGCGGCTCGTCGCCGCGCGGGCCGAAGACGGCCGGGAACCACGCCGGCTGCACGCGGCCGAGCATCACGTTGGCATCCGTCACCGCCAGCGGCCCGCCACGGCGGTAACAGGCCGGGCCCGGGTTGGCGCCTGCGCTGTCGGGCCCCACGCGCAGCCGCGCGCCGTCGAAATGCAGGATCGACCCGCCGCCAGCGGCCACGGTGTGGATGCTCATCATCGGCGCACGCATGCGCACACCGGCCACCTGGGTCTCGAAGGCGCGTTCGAACTCGCCTGCCGACCCGCCGGTGAAGTGGCTCACGTCGGTGGAAGTGCCGCCCATGTCGAAGCCGATCACCTGCCCGTGGCCGGCCGCCAGCGCGGTGCGCACCATGCCGACGATGCCGCCGGCCGGGCCCGAGAGGATCGCGTCCTTGCCCTGGAAGCGGTGCGCCTCGGTCAGCCCGCCGCTGCTTTGCATGAAGAACAGCGGCACGCCGGGCATCTGGCCGGCGACGCGGTCGACATAGCGGCGCAGGATCGGGCTCAGGTAGGCGTCCACCACCGTGGTGTCGCCGCGCGGGATCAGCTTCATCAGCGGGCTCACCGCGTGCGAGACGCTGACCTGCGTGAAGCCCATTTCGCGCGCCAGCGCGGCGGCGGCGGCCTCGTGCGCGGTGAAGCGCCAGCCGTGCATGAAGACGATGGCACAGGCGGTGATGCCGCTGGAGCGGACCGCTGCCAGCGCGTCGCCCAGTGCACGCAAGTCAAGCGGCTGAAGCACGCGGCCGCTGGCGTCGATGCGTTCCCGCGCTTCGACGACCTGCTCGTACAGCAGTTCGGGCAGCACCACTTCGCGCGCGAAGACCTTGGGCCGCTCCTGGTATGCGATGCGCAGTGCGTCGCGAAAACCGGCGGTGGTGACCAGTGCGGCGCGCTCGCCGCGCCGCTCGAGCAGCGCGTTGGTGGCCACCGTGGTCCCCATCTTCACGCACTCGACCATGTCCGTCGTAACCGGCTGCCCCGGCGCGGCATGGAGCAGACGGCGGATGCCCTCGATCGCCGCGTCTTGGTACTGCTGGGGGTTCTCCGACAGCAGTTTCAGCGTGTGCAGCGTGGAGTCGGGCGCGCGGCCGACGATGTCGGTAAAGGTGCCTCCACGGTCGATCCAGAATTGCCAGCGCGAAATCGGGGTCATGCCAAAGCTCTCGTCTCGTTCATCAGCGCCAGCCGATCGGCGCGGACACGAACGGGAAGAAAGGGCCGCCGCAGCGACCCTTGAAGTTTGCTCCAGCGCCGCCTGCGCGGCACCGGAGCGTCCCCTTCACCCCGGACTCACTGCGGTTCAGGGCGCTTGCAGTCCGGATCCTGGAAAGGCCCGCCGACGCGGACCCAGTCCTTGCCCGGGGCATCGGGTTCGCAGACGACGGCCTTGGTAGTCTTGTGCTGCCACTTGAAGTAGATGCTTGGCTGCGCCGACAGCACGCCGGCCGTGAGCAGCGTTATCGCGGCGAGGATCAATCGCTTGTTGAACATGGAACACCTCGTTGGGCTGTGGATCGGTGCGTCGCTGAACGGCGCGCTCACTTGAACACCAGGCTGTTGCCGATCACCACGATCAGGTTACGCGTCTGCGCAACGATCGCTGTGCGGTAAGCCTCGTAACGGGCATCGGTCATCGCATTGTCGTTTCGCGTGCCGCCGGCCGTGGTGGGGGTGCCGCCGAAGTAGTTGTTCATCACCGGGATGTGGATGTGCCCTGCCGGGATATCCAGCCTGAAGGTGTCGCGCAACAGGGTGTTGCGGTAGGCACTCTCGTTGGACAGGTAGGCGCCGCCGCCGCCGCTGCGCGAGCACCAGGCCGGGTTCGGCTTGGCGATCGTCGACAGGTCGGGCATCGCGTTGAAGGCCAGGTTCGTCGGGACGTTGACGGTCTCGACCGCGTTGCAGTCCGCGAAG
>JBBQOR010000106.1:0-6736 GCA_038331055.1 Burkholderiales bacterium | reverse complement strand
CCCGGTGCCCAAGGTGCTGAACCGGTGAGGCCCCCGTGAACGCCCCGTTGCCCGCCGCGGTGCCAGGCGAACGATTCGAGTTCACCGATGCCGCCTGCGGGCAACTCAGCTGCTACGTCGCCGGCCAGGGCCCGCCGCTGCTGCTGGTGCACACGATCAACGCCTCGGGCACGGCGGCCGAGGTCAGGCCGCTGTTCGAGCACTTCAGCGCCACGCGCACGGTCTATGCCCCGGACCTGCCCGGTTACGGGTTCTCGCAGCGCAGCGACCGCCCGTACACGCCGCGGCTGATGACCGATGCGTTGCATGCCACGGTGCAGCAGATCCAGGCCCGCGGCGGCGCGCAGCCGGTGGATGCGGTCGCGGCCTCGCTGAGCTGCGAGTTCCTCGCCCGCGCGGCGGTCGAGCGTGCGGGCGACTACGGTCGACTCGCGCTGGTCAGCCCGACCGGTTTCAGCGGCCGCCGCGCCAGGCGCGGGCCGGGCGGCAGCACCTATGCCATCCCGCTGATGCTGCGCCTGCTGCGTGGCCCGGGCTGGGGCCAGGCGGTGTTCCGCGGGCTCACGCGGCCCGGCGTGATCCGCTACTTTCTGGCGCGCACGTGGGGTTCGCCGAAGATCGACGAGCCGCTGTGGGCCTACGACCTGCTGACCACCCGCCAACCCGGCGCCGAGTTCGCGCCGCTGCACTTTCTGGCGGCCTACATGTTCAGCGCCGACATCCACGATGTGTACGACCGCGTCAGCCAACCGGTGTGGATGAGCCACGGCGTGCGTGGCGACTTCACCGACTTTCGTGGAGCGGCATTCGTCCGGGGCCGGGTGAACTGGCGCTTCAGCGTCTTCCAGACGGGCGCGCTGCCTTACTTCGAGCTGCCCTCGGCGTTCAACGCCGAACTGGCTGCCTTTCTGTCGGCGCGCTGAGCCGGGCCTGGCTCGGCCTGGTCAGCGAACGAAGAAGGGCATCAGCACGCCGCTCATCACGGCAAAGATGGACAGCGCCGTGGCCAGTTGCCGCTCGATACGTCGGCCGCCGCCGCCGCTGGAGGCGGGCGCGCGCGGGCCGACTTCGGGGGCGGCGATCCTGTCGCCGGGATGCGGGGTCTGACCGAGCGGGATCATGGACATGCCCTCCGAGGAAAGAGTCTGCAGCATGCGCCCTCAGCCGATGTGACAGGCGGCCAATAGCGCCACGTTCAGAGCCTATCTGCGGCGCTGTTCACGCCCGGCGCCACGGCGGGCCAACCGTTGGGCACCCGCCGGCACCCCCCCGGGCTGCGTCTGGCGAACTGCAGATGCCGTTCGTCGCATTGACCTGGGTCGAGCGGTGTTCTCGGCCGGGCCGACCACGCCGTCGGGTCAACCCCGGCTCAGGGCCCCAGCAGATTGGTGCGGACATGCATCAGATGCGCACGGCACAGCGCGCGCGCATGCTCGGCATCGCGTTGCCTGAGGGCCGCGACCAGCGCGCGATGCTCGCGCTGGTAGCTCAGCCGCCGCTCGGGCGTCGCACTGCGCCGCTTCAGCACGCCCCACGTGCCCAGCGCGCGCACCTGATTCATCAGACGGAAGACGTCGGCCACCAACCGGTTGTGTGCGGCGTCGGCGATCGCCTCGTGCAGCGCGCCGTCCCAGTGCTCGAAGTCCTCCAGCGTGGTCGCCGCCTCGGCCTGCACGTTGCACTCGTCCATGCGCTGGAAGTCGAGGGCAGTGGCGTTGCCGATGACCATCTCGATGATCGCCGGCTCCAGCGCCAGGCGCGCCGCCATCAGTTCGGCGGGGCTGGTGGCCACGGCGGTGCCGTGCTGCTGCAGTGCGCCCAAAGCCGCCGATGCCTGCGCGGCGACATAGGTGCCACTGCCCACCGTCTGAGTGATCAGCTGCAGGCGCTTGAGTTCGGCCAGCGCGCGGCGCACGGTGCTGCGGCTCAGGCCGAACTGCTCTGACAGCGCACGCTCGGTCGGCAGGCGGTGCCCTGGGCGCCATGCGCCGCTGTGCAGCTTGTCGAGGATCGTCTCGCGCAGGGCGGCGGCAGAGTCCATCAGGATCGGTCAACCAAGGTCCGGAATTGGTATCAAATGGTAGCATTTGGTCAGATCACGAACCCATCAGGGGAGACCAGTTTGCGCATTGCGACGTTCCTGCATCTCGGTTTGCGCCACGTGAGCCGCGTCAATGACGACGGCCAGACCGTCCACGCCTTCAGCGGCGTCGAAGCCGCGCTCGGCGCCTTGCCGCTGATCGAGCGCGTTGCCAATGGCGAGGGGCTGCCCGCCGCCGACGATGGGCCCGTGGATCGTCACCGCCGACGAACTCGACGGCACCGACACGCGCGTGCGCTGCTGGGTGAATGGCGACCCGCGGCAGGACGCACGCACCAACGATCTGATCTTCGACATTCCGACGCTGATGTGCAGCGCCTGCGCGCCGCGGCACGCAAGGCGGCAGCCGACCCGGCGGTGGTGCAGACCATCACCCGCACCGGCAGCCCGATCGAATACCTGGACGCGCCGGATCTCCAGGCCTACTGGGACGCCGACGCAAAGACGATGGTCGATGCCGTGCGCCGCATCGGCAAGGTGGAGTGAACAGACGATGAGCTTCGACTGGACCAACCCCTACCCGACCGTGCGCAGCCCGGTCTTCGCGCGCAACGTGGTGGCCACCTCGGAGCCGCTGGGCGCCAGCGCCGGCCTGCGCATGCTGCTCAAGGGCGGCAACGCGGTGGACGCGGCCATCGCCACCGCAGCGGCGATGACCGTCGTCGAGCCGGTCTCCAACGGCCTGGGCAGCGACAACTTCGCCATCGTCTGGGACGGCACGCAGCTCCACGCGCTCAACAGCTCGGGCACCGCGCCGGCGGCCTGGACGCCCGACTACTTCAGCCGCCGCCACGCCGGCAAGATCCCGCAGCGCGGCTGGGACAGCGTGAGCATTCCGGGGGCCGTGGCCGGCTGGGTGGCACTGTCGCAGCGCTTCGGCAAGCTGCCCTTTGCCGACCTGCTGGAGCCGGCCATCGAACTGGCCGAGCGCGGCTACGCGCTGGGGCCGATCACCGCCGACAAGTGGGTGCGCCAGGTGCCGCTGCTGCAATCGGAGCCGGGCTTCGCTGAGGCTTTCATGCCGCGTGGCCGCGCGCCCGCCACCGGCGAGCACTTCCGCTTCGCGGCCGCCGGTGCCACGCTGCGCCGCATTGCCCAGACCCGGGGCGAGGCCTTCTACCGCGGCGAGATCGCCGCCGCCATCGCGGCCCACTCGGCGGCCCACGGCGGCTCGATGACCGCCGCCGACCTTGCCGGCTACGCGCCCCTCTGGGTGACGCCGATCCAGAAAGACTTCGCCGGCCACACGGTGCACGAGATCCCGCCCAACGGCCAGGGCATCGCCGCGCTGATGGCCATGGGCATGCTCGAGCGGCTTGACATCAAGCGTTTTGCCGTCGACAGCGTCGAGGCGCAGCACCTGATGATCGAGACGATGAAGGTGGCTTTCGCCGACGTCTACCGCTGGGTCGGCGACGAGCGGGCGATGACGCAGGTGACGCCGGCCGACCTGCTGAGCGATGGTTACCTGGCCGAGCGCGCAAGGCTGATCCGGCTGGACCGCGCGCAGGATTTCGGCCACGGCACGCCGCCCAAGGGCGGCACCCTCTATCTCAGCACCGCCGACGAGAGCGGCATGATGGTCAGCCTGATCCAGAGCAACTACATGGGCTTTGGCAGCGGCGTGGTGGTGCCCGGCATCGGTGTCAGCCTGCAGAACCGCGGTGCGGGTTTCACCACCGAGGCGGGCCACCAGAATCTGGTCGCGCCCGGCAAGCGGCCCTTCCACACCATCATCCCGGGCTTCCTGACCAAGGACGGCAAGCCGCAGATGAGCTTCGGCGTGATGGGCGGCAACATGCAGCCGCAGGCGCATCTGCAGACGCTCACACGCATGCTGCACTACGGCCAGCAGCCGCAGGCTGCTTGCGACGCGCCGCGCTGGAAGGTGGCCACGGGCAGGGTCATCGACTGCGAGCACACGATGAGCCCGGCCCTGGTGCAGGGCCTGCGCGAGCGCGGCCACGACATCGTCGCGCAGCCGGATTCGTACATGGACTACGGCTCGGGCCAGTTCATCTGGCGTTTGTCGGACGCCGCCGACCACGGCTATGTGGCGGCGAGTGACTCGCGGCGCGACGGGCAGGCGATCGGCTTCTAGGCCGGCGGCGCGCGTCCGCCGAAGTGTGTGAAGTGCAGGCGCTCTTTACAGGCCGTTAGCAATGCGGCCACACCGCGCCACGGTGGTGTGCATGAACATCGACGCCGTTGTTCAGCTTCGCGCCCCTGGCGCCCCACTCCATGTCGACGCCCGTTTTGGAGCCCGCCGCGGCACGCATTGACGCCGCCGCCGTCTTGCCCGCCCTCTCTCCCGCAGTCTCGCCCGCCCTCTCGCCTGACCTTTCGCCTGACCTTTCGCCTGAAGTCACCGCCGCGCTGCTGGCCGCGCTGAGCGCCACCGCCTGCGGTGGAGGCGGAGACGCCGCCAGCGTGGCCCTTGCGCCACCATCGGTGCCGCTGGGCATCACCGACAACGAAGCTTCACGTTTTCTGGGCCAGGCGGCCTTTGGCGGCACCGCGGCCGAGATCGACCGCGTCAAGGCGCTGGGCTACAGCGGATGGCTGGACGACCAGTTCAACCAGCCGCTGACGCAAGGCCACTACGACTGGATGGTCGAGCGCGGCTACGCCGTCGACACCCACATCAACCACTTCGGCGGCGCCGACAACACGCTGTGGCGCAAGCTGATGTCCAGCCCCGATGTACTGCGCCAGCGCGTGACGCTGGCGTTGGGCGAGATCTTCGTCATCTCGATGAGCGGGCTGCCGGTTTCCTGGCGCGGCTTTGTCGTCGCCGCCTACGCTGACCTGCTCGAACGCCAGGCCTTCGGCAGCTACCGCGCGCTGCTCGACGCGGTGACGCTGTCGGTGGGCATGGGCAGCTACCTGAACATGCGCGGCAACCTGAAGGAAGACCCGGCGCTGGGCCGTGTGCCCGACGAGAACTTTGCGCGTGAGGTGCTGCAGCTGTTCTCGCTCGGTCTGGTGGACCTGGCAGCGGATGGCAGCCCGCGCGGCGGTGTGGCGACAGACACCTATAGCCAGGAAAGCGTCAGCGGGCTGGCGCGGGTCTTCACCGGCTGGGACAACGATGCGCCCAACCGCACCGAGCCCGGCCACGCACGGCGGCCGATGATCCTCAACGCCACGCGCCACTCGACGGCCGAGAAGCGTTTCCTGGGCCGCGTCATCGCCGCCGGCACCGAAGGCCGCGCGGCGCTGACCACCGCGCTCGACACCATCGCCAACCACGTCAACGTCGGCCCGTTCATTGGCCGCCAGCTGATCCAGCGGCTGATCAGCAGCAACCCCGGTGCGGCCTATGTGGGCCGCGTGGCGGCGGCCTTCAACGACAACGGCGCCGGCGTGCGCGGTGACCTGAAGGCGGTGATCAAGGCCGTGCTGTTGGACGCCGAGGCGCGCCGCGCACCGGCTGACGGCGACACCGCCCGCGGCAAGCTGCGCGAGCCGGTGGTGCGGCTGATTCAGTGGGGCCGCACCTTCGGTCTGGCCTCGCCCACCGGCCTGTGGAACATCGGCAACACCTCGGACCCGGCCACGCGGCTGAGCCAGAGCCCGCTGCGCTCGCCCTCGGTGTTCAACTTCTTTCGCCCGGGCTACGTGCCGCCCAACTCGGCGCTGGGCAACCAGGGCATCACGGCGCCGGAGTTCCAGATCACCAACGAGTCCTCGGTGGTCGGCTGGGCCAACTTCGCGCAGACCTTCGTTGCCGGCGGCATCGGCGAGACCCGGCCTGACTACGCGGCAGAACTGGCGCTGGCCGACAACCCCGCGGCGCTGGTGCGTCGCGTGGCGATGTTGCTGGCGGCCGGCGCGCTTTCGGTGCCGACGCTCGAGACGATCACCAACGCCGTGACGACGATCGGCGCCACCACCGACGCCGGCCGCGCCAACCGCGTCCACGCCGCCGTGCACCTGGTGCTGTGCGCGCCCGAGTACTTGGTCCAGGTTTGAAAGCATGTCTCCGAGGCGCACACCATGAGCACCCATCCGAACGACTTCTCGCGCAGCTCGCGCCGCGCCTTCCTGCGCCGCGCGGGTGAACTTTCGCTGGCTGGCGTGGCCGCGCCCTGGGCGCTGAACCTGGCGGCGGTGGCCGAGGCGGCGGCGCAGAGTGCGTCCGACTACAAGGCGCTGGTCTGCGTCTTCCTCTACGGTGCCAACGACCACGGCAACACGCTGGTGCCCTATGACAGCGCCAGCCATGCAGCCTACAGCGGCATCCGCCAGACGCTGGCCACGCCGCGCGCTGCGCTGGCCGCCACCGCGCTGACACCGTCGGTCGCGCTGCCCGGCGGCCGCCAGATGGCGCTGGCACCCGAACTCGCACCGCTGAAGAGCCTGTTCGACAGCGGCCAGATGGCCGTGCTGCTGAACGTGGGCACGCTGATCCAGCCGACCACGCTGGCCCAGTACAACGCGCGCAGTGTGCCGCTGCCGCCCAAGCTGTTCTCGCACAACGACCAGCAGTCGGTGTGGCAGAGCTCGCTGCCCGAGGGCTCGACCTCGGGCTGGGGCGGGCGCATCGGCGATCTGTTCATGGCGGGCAATGGCAAGGCCACCTTCACCTGCGTCAACGCCAGCGGCAACGCGGTCTACATGAGCGGGCGCGAG
>JBBQOR010000105.1:0-6748 GCA_038331055.1 Burkholderiales bacterium | reverse complement strand
GTAGTCGTAGCTCGCGATCGTCTTGCCGTCGGCCTGCAGCGAGCCGTCCATCATCACCGAGCTGAAGCCGAGGTCGATGGCGCCCTTGCAGACCTCAGGGTTCTGGCCGTGGTCCTGGTGCATCACCAGCGGGATGTTGGGGTAGGCCTCCACGGCCGCCTGGATCAGGTGCTTGATGAAGGCCTCGCCGGCGTACTTTCGTGCCCCGGCGCTGGCCTGCAGGATGACCGGCGCGCCGACCTCGGCCGCGGCCATCATCACCGCCTGCACCTGCTCGAGGTTGTTCACGTTGAAGGCCGGAATCCCGTAGGTGTTCTCGGCCGCGTGGTCGAGCAGCTGGCGCATCGAGACGAGAGGCATGGGAGGCTCCTGTAACCGTGTTGGAAGTGCGCAGGATTCTATCGACCGCCCCCGGCGCCGGCGCGCTGCGCCTCGATTTCGGCAACCTCCTGCATCGTGCGCAATACGCGGTCGGGCGTCAGGCTGATGCTGTCGATGCCCAATTCGACGAGGAACCTGGCGATCTCGATGTGGTCCGACGGCGCCTGCCCGCAGATGCCGCTGTGGCGGCCGTTGCGCTTGGCGCCCTCCACCGCCATCTCGAGCATCTTCAGCATGCCCGGATCACGCTCGTCGAAGCTGTCGGCGACGATCGCGCTGTCGCGGTCGACGCCCAGCGTCAGCTGCGTCAGGTCGTTGCTGCCGATGGAGAAGCCGTCGAACAGCGCGGAAAACTCGTCGATCAGCAGCACGTTGTTCGGGATCTCGCACATCACGTAGACCTCCAGGCCGTCGCGCCCGCGCTCGAGGCCCTGCGCGGCCAGTGCCGCGAGCACGCCGCGCGCCTCGTCCAGGCGGCGGCAGAAGGGCACCATCAGCTTCAGGTTCGTCAGCCCCATCGTCTCGCGCACGCGCTTCATCGCGCGGCACTCGAGCGCGAAGCCTTCGGCATACGCCGGGTGGATGTAGCGCGCGGCGCCGCGAAAACCGAGCATCGGGTTCTCTTCGTGCGGCTCGAAGTCGCGCCCGCCCAGCAGCGCGGCGTACTCGTTGCTCTTGAAGTCAGACAGACGCACGATCACCGGCCGCGGGAAGAAGGCGGCGGCGATGGTGCCCACACCCTCGGCCAGCTTCTCGACAAAGTAGCCGGCGCCGTCCGGGTAGCCCGACCACAGCGCTTGCACCTGCGCACGCACCGCCTCATCGACGATGCGCTCGGGGTGCAGCACCGCCATCGGGTGCACCTTGATGTGCTCGTTGATGATGAACTCCATGCGCGCCAGACCGACGCCGTCGCAGGGCATCAGGCTGACCTGGAAGGCGAGCTCGGGGTTGCCCAGGTTGACCATGATCCGGGTCTTCGGCTTGACCAGGCCGCTGAGGTCGCTGACATCGCGGCGGAAGGGCACGCGGCCGGCATAGACGCGGCCGACCGCCCCCTCGGCGCAGGACACCGTGACCTCCTCGCCGCCGGTCAGCGCCTCGGTCGCATGCTCGGCCCCCACCACCGCCGGGATGCCGAGTTCACGCGCGACGATCGCCGCGTGGCAGGTGCGCCCGCCGCGGTTGGTGACGATGGCCGCCGCGGTCTTCATCACCGGCTCCCAGTCGGGCGTGGTGGTGTCGGCGACGAGCACCTCGCCGGGCTTGAACTGCGACAGATGGCGCGAGTCGGCGATCAGGCGCACTTTCCCGGCCGCGACCTTCGCGCCCACTGCGCGGCCGGTGGCCTTCACCGGCGCCGTGCCTTCGAGCACGTACTCCTCGAGCTGGTTGGCGGTGCGCTGAGAGATGGCGGTCTCCGGCCGTGCCTGCACGATGTACAGCGCGCCGTCGGGGCCGTCCTTGGCCCACTCGATGTCCATCGCGCGTCTTTCTCCGGCGCGGGCGCTGTAGTGGTCCTCGATCTTGATGGCGGCGTCCGCCAGCTCCAGCACGTCGGCGTCGCTGAGACAGTAACGCGCACGGTCGGCCTTCGGCGTCGGCTTGTTGACCACCGGCTCGCGCGTGCGGCCGGGTGAATAGACCATCTTGATCTGCTTGTCGCCGAGTGTGCGGCTCAGCACCGCCCGGTGGCCGAGGCGGTAGGTGGGCTTGTGCACGTAGAACTCGTCGGGATCGACGGCCCCCTGCACGACGTTCTCGCCCAGGCCCCAGGCGCCGGTGATGAAGACCACATCGGGGTGGCCGCTTTCGGTATCGATGGTGAACATCACGCCGCTGGACGCCAGGTCGCTGCGCACCATCTGCATCACCGCGACAGACAGGAAGACCTTGAAGTGGTCGAAGCCGTTGTCCGTGCGGTAGCTGATCGCGCGGTCGGTGAACAGGCTCGCCTGGCAGCGCTTGACGGCGTCGATCAGCATCTCCTCGCCCTGGATGTTCAGGTAGGTGTCGTGCTGGCCGGCGAAGCTGGCGGTGGGCAGGTCTTCGGCAGTGGCGCTGCTGCGCACGGCGACGCTGAGGTCAGGCCCGATCTGCGCCTTCAGCGTGCGCCAGGCCTCGCGCAGCTGGGTCTCCACCGCCTTCGGCATCGGCGCGGCGTAGACGATCTCGCGGCAACGCGCGCCGGCACGCGCCAGTGCGTCGGTGTCGCGCTTGTCCAGCCGGTCGAGCAGGCGGTGCAGCTCCGGCCAGGCATCGGCGCCCTCGACTGCGTCGCGGTAGGCCTCGGCCGTCAGTGCATAGCCGTCCGGGATGCGCACGCCCAGCGGCTGCAGCTGCTGGAACATCTCGCCCAGCGAGGCGTTCTTGCCGCCGACCAGCGGCAGATCGGACATCGACAATTCACGGAACCAGCGGATGTAGTTCGTGGCGGGCATGGCGGGCCTCCCAGGCGCAAGAAAGCTGATGCTGCGACGCGTGCGCGTGATCGGGTTTGACGAGACTCAAGCGCTGGTCGCGCGGCTCCGCTTGGCGTCGACGACCCCGGAACGCGCCTCTTGGACCTGCCAAGCCGGGCGAAGCCGCGCCGGGCCTTGCCCACAGCCGGGAGAAGATCGCGTTCGATAGTCCGGCGCAGTCTGGCCTTGGAGTCGGGAATAAAGCCGGATGCCGCTGCGTCCACCCCTGTGAGCAGACCGCTCGCCCGACCCCACGTTCCATCGCCCACAGGACAACCATCATGCACAAGACCACCATCGCGGCTGTTGTCGCAGCCCTGCTGTCCGTCGCCAGCGCCGCCAACGCCACCAGCGCCACCAGCGCCGCGCCTGCCGACGATGCGCGCAGGCAATTCCAGGCCATCGCTTCAGGCGACGTTCAGATCGTCATGCGCTGATACGCCGAGCAAGCCCGGTTCCACTGGATCGGCGGCCCGCTCGACGGCACCTACTCCACCCCCGAAGCGATCCGCGGCGTCTGGGACAAGTTCACCAAGGTGCAAGGCACGCTCAAGCTCAGCATCGACAAGCTGTAGGAGTCGGTCAACCCGAAGGGCGCCACCGTCTCGGCCAACGTCCGGTTCGAAGGCAAGACTCCGATCACGGTCCGGTAGGGTGTTGGCGCCGACTCTCTGCTCTGCAGAGGTCCGCACAGCGCAACTCGGAATGGGTTCGAGGTCGAGCCAGCGCCCCATGTAATTCGTTACACGAGATAAGCTGCGCCGTAAGGGTTATCGATCAGATAGGCCCAGTTGCCATCTTTTTGCTTTCTTAGAACATCACCGGAAATACCTTTCAGATCAAGCTGGGTGCCATCCGGTGTCGTCGCTTTCAGCGTCCACTCATCGACCCACCCTGAAATATCGCCGGCGATGAAGTCCGCGCTTCTTTGTGCCTGCAGGTCCGGCTTGAGGGCGCCAACTTGCGCCAATGCGGCGCGGATATTGTCTTTGCCTGTAACTTGCGTTCCTGGCCCGGTGACGTAAATTGCCTCTGGATCGAAGCAACTCAACGCGCCTTCCACGTCGCCATTCCGCACGAATTCTGAAAGTAGCGAGCCGAACCTTCGGTCGTTGTCCGATCGAATGCTTTTTCCACGTTGTTTTCCTGGTTCGTTGGTGAAGTCTGGGTGACTGCATGCAGCCCGCTCATGCCGCACAGAGGTTGGGCATGGCCACCCTGCTGAACAAGTGCGGCGAGGCCACCGCGCTCGATGGGTAAGCGGCGAGCGCGCTTTGAAAGTCCGGATGCGTGAAGGCCGCGCGAAAGTGCGTCACCGATTCCCACACTGCATAGTTCAGGAACACACAGCTGCCGGCGATGCCGCGGTGCAGTTGGGTGGAGATGTAGCCCGCCTGGCTCTTCATCCAGTTGGCATCGTCTTCCCAGGCCTTGAGCAGTGCCGGTACATCGGCGGCGTCAACGGTGAAGACGTTGATCAGGATGACCGGAGCCAGGTCTTCGCCGAGTTGATTGAAGATGGGCACCTGGGTGTCCATGGGACGGAGCTGGAGCATGGGTTCGTGCCTTTCGCGTTGATGAACATGAAAGTCAGACCTCAGGTCACCGGGCACCAGCGCTGCACCGCCTCCGCCGTGTCGAACGGCCCCGTGTTGAAACAGATGCGCGCCTGCGGTGCATGTTCATGGACCACGTTGAGCACTTTCTCGAACAGGAGAAAGTTTTTACCGATGGTGCGCACGCCGGCACCGATCACGACGCAGTCATAGCGGCGCTTTTGCAACGTCGCCCGGATCACGTCCTCGGCGGTTTCGCCAAAGTCGGTCAGGCACAGTTGGGCGTCGTAACCCAAGGCGTTCAGTGCAGCGATGTCCTTGTCCAGCCCGCCCTGAACCTTCTCGGCCGTCATGCCAGGAAAGGCGGCGTAGGCCGGATCTGCGAAGTTGATGAGCAGCGGCTGCAGGCCAACCGACAGAACCGTTTTTCTTGAAGTCATGGCGTTTCTCTGGCTGGCGGTGGAAGGTTTCGGAAGGTTTCGGAAGGATTCGGAGCGTCTGACACACCGCTTGGTCCGCTGCGCACATTCTCGCTCACTGCCCCTGGGCGGCTATCCGCCGCCTGTCAGCCGCCAGGCGCGGCGACGTGAAGGATCATCTTGCCGCGCGCCTTGCCGTTCTCGCCAAGGCGGTGTGCCCGGGCCGCGTCGGCAAGCGCGAACTCCTGGCCGACGACGATGCGCAAGCGCCCGTCGTCGACACGCTCGACCAGTTGAGCCAGTACCGCGCCGCGCGGCGGTGTGAAGACGAAGACGGCACGTACGCTCGCGGCTGCGGCGCGCTCGGGCGACGGCGGCATCGCGGTCGCGACCAGGATGCCGCCTTTGCGCATCGTGGTCCATGAGGCCTCTTGCGTCGCTCCGCCCAGCGTGTCGAGCACGATGTCGATGTCGTGCGCGATCTGTTCGAAGCGCTGGGTGCGGTAGTCGATCACCTCGTCGGCACCCAGGCTCTTGACCAAGGCCAGGCCGTCGCCGCTGGCTGTGGCGGTGACATGCGCGCCGTGCTCCTTGGCCAGTTGCACAGCGACCGTGCCGAGCGCTCCGGCGCCACCGTGGATCAACACGCGCATGCCGCGTTTGACCTGGCCGGTCTCGATCAAGGCAGTCCACGCGGCCTGACTCGCCATGGGCATGGCCGCAGCGTTGGCGAACGAGGTTGTGCGCGGCTTCTTTGCCACCTGGCTGGCGTCCACCGCCACGTACTCGGCATAGGTGCCGCCGTGCCCGAAATCGGCGTAGAAGCAGATCTCGTCGCCCAGTTCGAAGCCGGCCACTTCGCCGCCGACCGCGGTGACGACGCCCGCAGCATCGAAGCCGAGCGTGATCGGGAAGCTCTTGGGGACCTGCGCGGCCATGACGCCTGAGCGCATCTTCCAGTCGATCGGGTTGATGCCGGCCGCGACCACCCGCACCAGCAGGTCGCCGGCGCCGCAGGGGGGTACCGGCGCGTCTTCGAGCTGCATCAACTCGGGCCCGCCGTAGGCGTGGATGCGGATGGCTTTCATGTTCGATGTCCTTCGTGAAGGGCCGCAGAGTGACCGGTCTTGCCGGCGTGCGGTAGTGGCAGGAACGGACAAGACTTTTCCATCCGTGGAATAAACTGCCCGCAGATGAACGATCTTTCGGCGCTGCGCGACATGACCTTGTTCGTCGAAGTGGCGCGCACGGGCAACTTCAGCCGCGCCAGCGCCAACCTCGCTGTGCCAGGGGCCACCCTGTCGCGGCGCATTGCCGAGATGGAGCGCAAGTTCGGTGTGCGGCTGTTCGACCGCACGACACGCCGGGTCGAGTTGACCGATGCCGGACGGCGCTACTTCGAGCGCTGCGGCGACCTGGTCGACCAGGCTCGTCTGGCGCAGGAAGCGCTGCGCGAATCCGCCGCGGGCCCGACGGGACATGTGCGCGTGTCGATGCCGGTCGACATGGGCGTCAACCATGTCGGCCCGTTGCTGCCTGAATTCACACGCCGCTTTCCGGGCATCAGCTTCGAACTCGATCTGTCTCCCAGCCACCGCGATCTGGTGGGTGAGCATGTCGACGTGGCCATCCGCATCGGCGCTGTGAAGGGCGACCCACTGGTCGTGCGCCGCATCGGCACGGTCGAGATGCTGATGTTCGCTGCCCCGACCTACCTCGAGCGGCATGGCGAGCCGCAGCAGCCGGCCGACCTGGTCGAACACGAATGCCTCACCCTTCCGGCGCCGGGGCGTGAGGCGCGATGGCGCCTGCTGCGTGACGGCGCCGCGATGGAGGTCACGGTTCGCGGTCGCATTGCTACCAACAATCAGGGGCTGATGCGCATGCTCGCCGAGCGCGGCTTGGGCATCGCGGTGCTGTCGCATGTGCT
>JBBQOR010000104.1:0-6780 GCA_038331055.1 Burkholderiales bacterium | reverse complement strand
TGCGCTACAAGGCACGCGACGGCATGGAGATCCCCGGCTACCTGACGCTGCCCGCCGGCAAGGAGGCGAAGAACCTGCCGCTGGTGGCCTGGATTCATGGCGGCCCCTGGGCGCGCGACGACTGGGGCTGGGAGGCCGATGCGCAGTTCCTGGCCAGCCGCGGCTATGCGGTTTTCCAGCCCAACTTCCGTGGCTCCACCGGTTTCGGCCTCAAGCACCTGACCAGCAGCTTCAAGAAGCTCGGCCAGGAGATGCAGAACGACGTCACCGACGGCATCCTGAATCTGGTCGAGCGCGGCGTGGTCGACCGCAACCGCATCTGCATCGGCGGCGGCAGCTACGGCGGCTACGCCACCATGATGGGCCTGGTGCGCGAACCCGGGCTCTTCAAATGCGGTATCAACGTGGTGGGCGTGACCGACCTGAACTGGTGGCTCGACCTGGGCTACACCGACTTCAACCGTTGGGACGCCGATGCGGCCACCGCCTGGCTGACGCGCACCATCGGCGACCCGCGCGCTGACGCCGAGATGATGCGCGCCAACTCGCCGCGCCTGCAGGCCGAGCGCATCAAGGCGCCGGTGCTCTTCGTCCACGGCGGCGGCGACGTGCGCGTGCCCATCAAGCACGCAGAAGGCATGCGCGATGCGATGAAGGCGCGTGACCTGCCGTTCGAATGGGTGGTCTACCCGGAAGAGGGCCACGGCTTCATCAAGGAGTCGAACCGGACCGACTTCTACCGCCGCATGGAAGCGTTCCTTGCTCGCCATTTGGGCCCGGGCCGCTGATCGACTGTCGCCTGTTACCAACGTGGCGGGCGAAATACCCCTGTCACATTTACGGGATTCCGGCCAGACTTGGAGCGAGTCCGTCGTCGATGACACCGCTGCCCCCGCCACCCGCGGGCAGGCAACGGGCGCGGCGCGGGGCCCCGGGTCGCAATCACCATCGAGAGGAAGCCATATGTTGAAGAAATCCGCAATCGGCGCAGCCGCAGCACTGGTCGTGGCCGGAGGAGGCTGGGTCGGCACCGCCGTCGCCCAGCAGAACCAGCGCATCGAGATCACCGGCTCGGCGATCCGACAGATCGGCGCCGACAGCGCACTGCCTATCACCGTGATCACGCGTGAGGACATCGCCAAGTCCGGCGCCACCACCGCGGCCGAACTGCTCGACCGCATCTCGGCGAACAACGGCGGCGGCTACAACCAGGTTCTGGCCATCGGCGACGCCGCGCGGCCGGGCTTTGCCGGCGCCTCGCTGCGCGGGCTGGGCAGCAACACCACGCTGGTGCTGCTCAACGGCCGACGGCTGGCGGTGTTCGCCTTCGACGGCGGCGGCGTCGACCTGAACTCGATCGCGCTCGGCGCCATCGAGCGTGTGGAGGTGCTGCGCGACGGCGCCTCGGCGCTGTACGGCACAGACGCCATCGCCGGCGTCATCAACTTCATCACCCGGCGCGACTTCACCGGCATCGAGCTCAACGCCGGCATCCGTGTGCCCGAGAAGAGCGGCGGCAAGGACCAGCACGCCACCGCCACCTTCGGCTTCGGCGACCTGGCCAAGAACGGCTTCAACGTCTTCGGCAATCTGAGCTACGACAAGTACGACGCACTGAAGGCGAGTTCGCGCGACTTCGCCAAGACCGCCTTCCTGCCCAACGCGCCAGGCGGCCGCTTCGACCGCACCAGCGGCAATACGATTCCGGCCAGCATCTTTGTGGCGGGCGTCGGCACCGTGAACCCGGGTGTGCCCAACTGCCTGGCGCCGGCCTCGTTCCAGCGCAACCCCACGGACGCCTGCCGCTTCGATTACGCCTCGGTGATCGACATCCTGCCGCCGCAGGACAAGATCGGCGGCCTGCTGCGCGGTACGCTGCTGCTGGGCAAGGACCACGAGGCCTACCTCGAATACAACAAGACGACGACCACCACCACCTTCAACATCTCGCCCAGCCCGGTGTCGAGTGCCACCACCTTCAATGGTGACGACGTGCTCTACCCCGCCGGCGGCAAGTGGTACCCGAGGGCCGTCAACCCGGCCACAGGCCAGATGCAGAACGGCCTTCTCTGGTACCAGAACGGCGCGCTGACACGCTTCGTGCCGCTGTCCGGAGACCTGCCGATCTTCTGGCGCTCGCTCGATGCCGGCCCGCGCGGCAACGAGGCCAAGGCGACGCAGGACCGTATCGTGGTCGGTGCCCGCGGCACCCTGTTCGGCAACTGGGACTACGACACCGCCTACATGCGTTCAACCAGCGACGTGACCGAGAGCTACGTCAGCGGCCTGTTGTCGGAGACCCGGCTGCGCCGCGCCACCTGCGCCGCTGGCTCCGGCGCGTGCGGCCCGCTCAACGCGACGTTCACGCCGCGTCCGATCGACCCCGACATCAACCCCTTCGGTCGCAACGATGCGGCCGGCCTGGCGGCGATCGCCGCAGCCACGATCATGGAGCCGGTGCGCATCTCCAAAGCCGAGCGCTCGAGCGTGGACGCACGCATCAGCGGCGAGATCATGAAGCTGGCCGGTGGCGCAGCGGCGATGGCCGTCGGCCTGGAGTCGCGGCGCGAAAAGCTGACCGACACGCCGCTGGCCATCCTCAGCACCGGCGACGTGCTCGGCGGCGGCGGGGACCAGCAGGCGGTGATCGGGAGTCGACGCGTGCAGGCCGTGTTCGGCGAGCTGCAACTGCCCTTCACGAAGAGCCTGCAAGGTCTGGCCCAGGTGCGCTACGACAAGTACAGCGACTTCGGCAACACGACCAACCCCAAGGTGGGCCTGAAGTGGGCGCCGATGCGCGAGTTCTCGATCCGCGGCTCCTACGGCACCGGCTTCCGTGCGCCCACGCTGCCCGAGTTGTTTTCCCCGGTGACCCAGACCAACACCGGCGGCAGCTACAACGACCCTTACTACGAGTCGCGGGTGGGCAACTGCTACGACGCCGCGGGCAACCCGACGGCGAACTTCAACCCGACCTTCTGCAGCGCGCAACTGACGGTCAAGCAGGGCGGCAACGTCAACGTCAAGCCCGAGGAGTCCAAGCAGTTCACGCTCGGCTTCGTGTTCCAGCCCACGCGCGACATCTCCGTGGAGATCGACGCCTGGAACATCAAGATGAAGGGTCAGATCGGCATCCCCGATGCCGATGCCCGCCTGGCCGGCTTCCTCGAGCAGTTCCTGGCTGACCCGACTGCGTCCTACGACGCGTCGACGTCCAAGCTCAGCGCGGCCGGCAGGGCGGCGCTGAACGCCGGCGCCACAGGCACCGGTATCGCCCGCAAGGCCAACGGCAACTTCGACTTCGTCAGCGTCCAGTACGACAACGTCAGCGACACCGACGTGAAGGGCGTCGACATCTCGATCGATGCGCTGCTGGCGAAGACTTCGGTGGGTGACTTCCGCGGCTCGCTGGACGCCACCTACATCGGCTCGTGGAAGCAGAACGGCACCGAGTTCGTCGGCCAGTACGCATCGTTCGGGCCGGTGGTGCGCTGGAAGAACAGGATGGCAATCGACTGGACGCGCGGCGCCTGGAACAGTGAGTTGGGCTACCGTTGGCAGAGCGGATACCAGGACCAGGGCGGCACGCGCATGGTCGGCAACTACGAGTTGTTCGACTTGTCGGTGGCCTACCGCGGGGTAAAGAACCTGACGTTGCGCGCGGCCATCCTCAATCTGTTGGACCGCGACCCGCCGTACAGCCGGCAGGGCGATTACTTCCACGTGGGCTACGACCCGACGATCGGCGATCCGCGCGGACGTGCCATCTCGGTGGGCGCGACCTACTCGTTCAAGTGATCGCCTGAAACGCAGCGCCGGGCCATAAGGCTTCGCGTTCAGATCTTGAAGGCCCGCTGCCGGCATCAGCCGCAGCGGGCCTTTTTACTGGAGTCTTCAACGGCAACGGTACTGGCACGCTCTGGGCGCCGGCCGTGATCGCCGTCGACACCAGGCTGGCGGCGCGCTCCGCGGTCATGGCTTGGGCGAACAAGCAGCCATCAGTGGTGGCGAGGTGCTGTGCTTCCGCCTGCACGGTCTCGGCCAGAAAGCGCAGCTTTTCGGACGGCGGGGGGCGCCTGCTGGCCGTGTCGCTCACAGCGCGATACCGTCTCGTCGGGCTGCCGCAAGCACCGGGCTGCTGGGCGTGGCTGGGTCGGCCACCAGGATGTCGATCTTGCGCAAACCTATCGCGCGCTGCAGCCTGACGCCCAGTCGTGGGCCCAACGTCAAGCGCTGAGGCGCGATCGCGGGCAATTCGACCAAAAGATCGACGTCACCGCCGCGCAAATCGTCGCGGGTCCGTGAACCAAACGGCAACACCCGCGCCTGTGGCCCAGCCAATTCGGTGGTGATCTTGCGGATGGCTTGCCGGTCGTGATCGCTCAATCGCATAGCGGCAGTACAGGAAGGGCGCGAGCCCTGGCGTTGCCCGGTCAGCGGTGCCTGCGGCAGGTCACAGCGCAACCGGGCCGGCGACCATGCTTGCCGAGCGCTTGGGAGCGTGACCATGTCTGACGAGACCGACGCTCGGCATCAGGTGCAGATGGATCCAGTCGTCGAGCGGATCCGCAACATCGAGCGCCGCTTCAAGCCGGGTTGATCGCGCCGATATCGGCGGCAGAGCTCAAGCTCACTTCGGCGCCAGCCGGATCGCCCCGTCCAGCCGGATCACCTCGCCGTTGAGCATGTCGTTCTCGATGATGTGCTTGACCAGCTTGGCGTAGTCGGCGGGCGTGCCCAGGCGGCTCGGGAAGGGCACGCTTGCCGCCAGCGCGTCCTGAACCTCCTGCGGCATGCCGAAGAGCATCGGCGTGCCGAAAATGCCGGGCGCGATGGTCATGTTGCGGATGCCGTTGCGCGCCAGGTCGCGCGCGATCGGCAGCGTCATGCCGACGATGCCGCCCTTGCTGGCCGAGTAGGCCGCCTGGCCGATAGGGCCGTCATACGCGGCGACGCTGGCGGTGCTGATCATCACGCCGCGCTCGCCGGTGGGCTCAGGCACGTTGGCGGCCATCGCGGCGGCCGCCAGGCGGATCATGTTGAAGCTGCCGATCAGGTTGACGGTGATGGTCTTGGTGAACAGCGCCAGCGCATGCGCGCCGTCCTTGCCCACGGTCTTGGACGCGGTGGCGATGCCTGCGCAGTTGACCAGCCCCATCAGCTTGCCCGCGCCGACTGCGGCGGCGACGACGGCCTGGCCGTCCGCTTCCTGGCTGACGTCGCAGCGCACAAAGAGGCCGCCGATCTCGCGCGACAGCGCCTCACCGCGCTCGGCCTGCAGATCGGCCACCACCACCTTGCCGCCGGCGGCGGCCAGCATGCGTGCGCTGCCTTCGCCCAGGCCCGATGCACCGCCGGTGACGATGAAGACCTTGCCTGCAATGTCCATCTGCGCTGCTCCTGTTCAGGCCAGCGCTTCGAAGGCGCGGCGGGTGATCTCTTCGACGCTGCCGATGCCGCTGATGCGTGCATAGCGCGGCGCCTGCGCGTCGCCGGTGGCGGCCCAGTCGGCGTAGTAGCCCACCAGCGGCCGGGTCTGGCTCTGGTAGATGTCCAGCCGCTTGCGCACCGTCTCTTCCTTGTCGTCGTCGCGCTGGATCAGCGGCTCGCCGGTGTCGTCGTCCATGCCCGCTGTCTTGGGCGGGTTGAACTTCAGGTGATAGGTGCGGCCGGACGCCACATGCACGCGCCGCCCGGACATTCGCTCGATGATCGCCGCGTCGGGCACGTCGATCTCCAGCACCACATCCAGCCGAACCGCTGCGGCCTTCATCGCGTCGGCCTGCGGCAGCGTGCGCGGGAAGCCGTCGAAGAGAAAGCCATTGGCGCAGTCGGGCTGCGTCAGCCGATCCTGGACGAGGCCGATGATGATGTCGTCACTGACCAGACCGCCCGCGTCCATCACCTTCTTGGCGGCGATGCCCAGCGGCGTGCCGGCCTTGACCGATGCGCGCAGCATGTCGCCGGTGGAGATCTGCGGGATGCCGAAGTGCTTGCAGATCTGCACGGCCTGCGTGCCCTTGCCGGCGCCGGGTGCGCCCAGGAGGATCAGTCGCATCAGGGTCCTCGTTGTTGGAATGTGACGCCGCTGTGAAGGCGCTTGTCTCGATCGAGAATAGCATGCAGTTTCATGCGCCGACCTGCCGCCGGCCGGGCCTGCGGACCTTCAGCGCAGCAGCGCGCGGACGCGTTCGAGGTCTGCCGGCGTGTCGACGCCGGGCGCAGGTTCTGCCGCCGTGATCCACACCGCGATGCGCCCGCCGTGCCACAGCACACGAAGCTGTTCCAGCGCCTCGGTCTGCTCCAGCGGCGACGCGGCCAACCGCGGGAAGCCGCGCAGAAAGCCAGCCCGGTAGGCATACAGGCCCATATGGCGCAGCGGCGCTGGCGCGGCCAGCACGGGCGCGCCGGCAGCGCTGCCGTCGCGCGGCCAGGGAATCGGCGCTCGGCTGAAGTACAGCGCTTCGCCGGCCGCGTTCAGCACCACTTTGACGATGTTCGGGTTGACGAAGTCGGCCAGCGCATCGATGGGGTGCGCCGCCGTGGCCACCGCGCAGCCCGGGCTTCGGGCCAGCAGTGCGGCGCAGCCGGCCACCAGCGCGGGGTCGATCAGCGGCTCGTCGCCCTGCACATTGACCACCAGCGCATCGCCGTCCAGACCGAGTTGCTCACACGCTTCGGCCAGGCGGTCGCTGCCACTGGCGTGGTCATTGCGTGTCAGCAGCGCCTGCACGCCATGCGCGGCGCAGGACTCGAGGATGCGCGTGTCGTCGGCCGCCA